>JBAXJI010000003.1:0-68178 GCA_037137935.1 Candidatus Saccharimonadota bacterium
GTTCTACTCTAAGAGAGAATGTACCCTGTCGCTGTTATAGCTCTCATGTAGCTATATACCTCAAGTAATTCAGTACAGATTGCGTTCAATTTCGACTTCACATAGTTCACCAAGTAAAAAGCTCTATCGCAAGATAGGGCTTTTTACTTGGTCGCCTAAATAGTCGAACTCCTTTTGCCGATCGACAAAGTCGAGGCAAGAGAGTTCGATAATTAGTCTGTTGCCCGAGGCCTCTCGGCGAACAGATTAAATATACCCTAGTACTCTCCTAGGGATCACCAAGAAAATTCTCTCGGGCTATCAAATCACAAGCAACTTGAGTAGAATTAGTAAAGAATATGAAAAAACACAGCAAGACTAAGTCCAAGCTAACCAAGAACAGAGTCTTTCGCTTTCTTAAAAAGCTTTTAATAAGAGCCGATGAGAAGAATAAGCAGCGCTGGGCTAACTTCCTAAAAGATTATCGCTACCTAAGTATGGTCAGTTTTGTGATGGTAGGATTGTTGTGCCTGTGGTCGGGCGGTATCGGTATTTTATCCATAATTGCGTTGATACCTATGTGTTTTTATTTGCATTACAGTAAGGGTCGTACCAAAAAGCAGTTTATGACTGATTTTTATCTTGGCGGTTTTGTACTGTGCTTGTTTGCCTATTACTTCTTGTCTCAGTCCACCCTAGAGACATGGGCGGTCGGTGTAACGGGCGTTATGCTATTCTTGGCACCAATATTCATTTTGATTTTTTTGTCGGCAATCTCGGCTCTCTCATCCTTAATTATCGGCTACGTTTTCTATAGGATTAGATACAAGGATAGATTATTCGCTTTGGTTATACTTTGGCCGACCATGGAGCTACTTCGCAGTTTAATTTTCTCGGTAGCCAATTTTGGCCCCGGAGGTAATTTGTTACCTAGCTTTAACTTCGCAGCATTAGCAGTTGACGCTAGTGGCACGCCATTGATTTATCTTTCCAGATTCTTCGGTTTTTATGGGCTGAGCGCCATGGTTGTAATACTTAATGTTTGTATTTATAAAATAGCCTTTAAAAGCGACAGAACGCAAAAATTGATCTACGGACTAGTACTGGCAGAAGTTATTGGGTTGAACTTTTTGACCTGGCAGCGCGGTTTCGCAAAAGCAAATCAACAAACTGTATCGGTAGCGGCAGTTCACCTAAATAAAGAAGATTGGGTTGATAACTATAGCGGCAATATGACTTTGAGTTCTGGTACTGATGTTTTGGTTTTGCCAGAGTACGCTATATATTCTGTCGATGATCATATTAAGGAAATTGCTAGCAAAGTTTCCGACAAAGGTGGCATTATTATGTCTAGTGCCGAGCAGGCAGATGGATACAAGATAAATAATTTTGTCGCCTACAATAATAAGGCTGAAAGATTATCAAAACAAGCAAAGTCGTTTCTGATTCCGGGCGGAGAGTATATGCCTTATTTTATGAGAACTTTCTTAATTATTACTGGTAAGCGTGATTTGCTTGACATGTTCGAAAAGGAATATCCAGTCACCAAAGGACTTGTGTCAGAAAAAATTGTTAAGTTGAGTGATAGTATTCGTGTTGGTGGGCTAGCTTGTAGTGGTGTTACTAGGATTGATAAGTATCAAGATCTGGCCGACCAAGGCGCTAACATTTTGACAAATAGTGCTCAACTTACACTGTTCCCATATGATAGCTTTTATTTCGCCAGTGCAAGAAATATGGCCCGATACCAAGCCGTAGTCACCAACCGTCCTTTTATACAGTCTGCAAGAGGCGGGGAGAGTTATATTATCGACAATCAGGGCAATATAATAGCCAAGTCGGTCGGGGAAGAGTCACAGTTGCTACAGGCCAAGGTTCTTGTTAATCCTTAGGTAGTGATTTAAAAATAGTCTCTGACATAGATTTTTGGTAGTCATAAACTGTAACTATTAAGTCTATGAAAGATTTTTTATTGAATATTTGGCAGACTGTTTCCGGTCATGACTTCTGGGTGTTTGTATCTGACTGCAGATGTCCACCAGCCAATGTCGCGTGTTCTTGGTCCGGTCCTATAGGCTGCACCATTGCTGTTATCGCTATTTGACTCAAAGGTGTTAATTGTTATGGTTTTGTTAACATTATAGCTAGAGAATATGCCAACATGACAGACTTTGTCGTCGAGCTTAACTATTGTGTCGCCAGGCTGTAAACTTTTAAGATCTGTGATTTGGTCTAAGTTGGTATCGCTATAAATATCAAATACTTTTGACGGGTCGGGTCCGTATGGGTCGATGCCGGTAGCAAGGAAATGAACGACATTTACGAATCCAACACAGTCAAGAAAGTTTTGACTATCGTCGGTTCTTTTTTCCCACCAGCTTTTAGGGTTCTTGCCGAATCCACCGTCCACAATTGTTAGATTTGGAAAGCCGTTTACGCGCCAGTATTCTGTCCAGCTGAGTGGCGCAGGGCTCCAAATAGCGCTGGCATAGCGATAACCGGTCAGTTCGGCAGCGCCTGCCACGCAAGATATGCGCGCATTACCGCTGATTACGCCACAAGACTCAAGGCTGTATGCAAGTTTGGCTGTGGTTACTTTTTTGGTGCTTTTAGCGCCTGTTGATGCGACGATAGTTACAGTCCCAGCAGATAGCACTAGCAGTATTAAAATAATAGTCACAACAGGATTTTTTGCTGGCGTTTTTAGAGTTTGAGCGCTAGATGATTTATTTTTGTGATTGAGGCTTATCTTGTTTCTAGATGAATTTCTTCTAAGTCTTTTGTTGCCCACTTATTTACTCGTAATCTTTAATATTTTCACAATAAACTATTAAGGAAATACCTTGCCATAGTATAAAGGCTGTAAAGGCTTATTGTAGCGCAAGGCGTAGGTATACCAGGTTACATCTCGTTGCCTCCACCCAGATCTATTATCAGCGTCGTCAACACCTTCTAATGTTAGCATCTGCTTTACTGGATTTTTAGGGCTTACAGGGATATAGTCGCCAAAAATGCCAGCATGGTGCGAGTTACCATCACTTTTTATCAGTATATCTCCAGGCTGTAGACCGTTTGTTAGGTCAATTATTTTGGTTAAGTTTCCACTTTTAATATAACTAAGTGCTGTAGATCTTACTGAATTGGCGTTTTGAGGAGGCGGAGACTCTGGGTCTATGCCTGTAGCTAGATAAAACACAACATTTACGAACCCGCTACAATCAAGAAAGTTCTGAGTATTATCCGCTCGGTTTGCCCACCAGCGCGCAGGATCGTTCCCGAAACCCCCGTAAGTCATGTTCAAATCAGGGTAGCCGTGAGTCTTCCAATAATGCTCCCAATAAACTGTTCCCCTGCCACATGTATCGCAGTTCGCATATCTATAATTTCTTAGATCGAAGTTCCCGGCAATACAAGAAATTCTAGTATTAGTTGTAAAGCTCCAGCACGTAGAGTAAGGGACGTATGCATTAGCTACTATGTTTTTTGGAGAGTTGTGTATGACAGTATAGGTAATTACTGAAAATAATAATGCAGCTGTCAGTATACCTATAATAAGTTTAGAAGGAGACGATATTTTGATTGAGGTGTTGGGGTTTTTACTAGACTTATTTTTTTGTGCCATGTTCTTAATACCTAATAGCTCATATATTATGCTTATGTTAGCATATTTTGCTCTTGGGTAATATACCCTAATCAGCATAGTATTTTTTGGTATCAATTAATTCTTGGTTTGTACTCTGGTCAAATCATGCAAAAACGAGTAGAATAGGTAAAAGATATGAGCACTACAAGTCACACGCCAAACGTGCCGTTGACCAAATACAAACGGACCAAAATTATCGCAACTCTCGGGCCCTCTACCGATAGTTTTGAGGCTGTAACTAATTTGATTCATGCTGGCGTAAATGGTATTCGGCTAAATTTTAGTCATGGTAACTATGAAGAACGAGTTAAGCAAATCAAATGGATAAGAAAAGCCAGTAAAGAATACGGCAAGCCAATTGCTATAATTCAAGATTTACAGGGTCCTAAAATACGACTAGGTGATTTCGAAGGCATAATTAACGTCCTAACTGGCCAAAATCTTAGCTTTCAGTACAACTCTGACTATGAGAGATCTGGTATTATCCCTGTCCAATACGACATAAGTAAAAAGGTTAAACGAGGCGAGAGCGTTTATCTATATGACGGCAAAGTAAGAGTGACTGTTACTAGCGTCAAAGATGGAGTAGTACATACGGTTGCAGAAAACGATGGCATCCTGATAAAGCGCAAGGGCATGAACTTACCCGACACCGACTTTGGTGGCGATATTATTACTGAGAAAGATAAAGCCGACTTGGCGTTTGGCTCTACTCAAGATATTGATTATGTGGCTCAAAGTTTCGTACAGACCGCAGAAGATTTGCGAAATATGAGGAAGTTAATGAAGAATCTTGGCATGACAGCCAAGCTGATAGTAAAGTTCGAGACTCGTTTGGCTGTAGAGAATATTGAAGAAATCGTACAAGAAACCGACTTGATAATGATTGCTCGTGGTGACTTGGCTGTAGAAACGCCAGCCGAAAGTGTGCCGATAATACAACGCAAACTTATAGCTTTAGGAATTAAATACGCTAAGCCAACCATCGTCGCTACACAAATGTTGTTTAGCATGACAGAGTCTCCTGAACCGACTCGAGCTGAAGTTTCTGATGTAGCTACAGCAGTTATTTTAGGCGCCGATGCAGTAATGTTGAGCGACGAAACAGCCAATGGTCGTTATCCTATCGAGGCTGTTAAAGTCATGAAGAGAGTTATCTTATACACTGAATCGAACGACCCTGAGGCTATGTTCTCTCCTATGGCCCAAAAAGAAATGTCCAACCAGTCGGCAATATCTTCAGCCATTATTAATCTTGCTTATGATATTTGTGCTCACGCCATTATAGCCGAGACAAAATCGGGTGCTACGGCTTTGCATATTGCATCTTTCCGCCCACGCACACCAATAATCGCCGTTACATCTGTTGATCGTACCGCACAACAATTAGCTATAGTTTATGGAACTAAGAGTTATGTGCGCCCAGTAAATCGATTGGCCGCCAATAAATTAACAGATTGGCTTCACACCAAGAAAGTTCTAAATAAGGGCGACACTGTAATAATGGTGTCTGGTCAATATCCTGGAGTTATCGGTACAACTGACACAATAAAAGTCAGAGTACTTTAGTCCGTAAAAAATTCTAGTATATAATCTTATATATTAGATAAATAAGGACTAAATATGTTTACCAAGAAAACTGTCCATGATATTGATGTAAAGAATAAAACTATTGTCCTTAGGGCTATGCTTAATGTGCCAATAAAAGACGGTAAAGTTGGCGATAAGATGCGCTTAAAGGCGGCGCTACCTACAATCAATTATTTGATATCAAAAGGTGCGAAGATTATTCTGATTAGTCATCATAGTCACGAAGGTCAAAGTTTGGAGCCTGTGGCTGGAGCTTTGTCAGAGTTAGTCGGTCGTCCTGTTGCTTTTGCTAGCGACTGTATAGGAGAGGTTGCGCTTGCTGCTGTTAAGGCGTTGCCAAGTGGTGGATTGTTAATGCTCGAAAACTTACGATTTCATCCTGAAGAAGAAGCTAATGATGAGGAGTTTGCGCGCACTTTGGCTAGTTACGGTGATATTTATGTTAATGATGACTTCACTACTTGCCACCGCAGTCATGCATCTCTAGTCGGCATCCCTAAGTTTATACCTGCTGTAGCTGGACTAGAAGTTGAAGAAGAAGTAAACACCATCACTAGTAGTATCGATAATCCAAAGCGACCACTAGTGGCAATTGCCGGTGGTGCAAAGATTTCTACAAAAGTACCGATAATTTCGTTTTTGTTAGATAAAGTTGATGTTTTGTTTGTTGGTGGTGCTATGGCAAATACGTTTTTGTTAGCCAAAGGCCTAGAAGTCGGTAATAGCTTGGTTGAGCTGGATCAGGTAGAGACTGCCAAGCAGATAATAAAATCTGCAGAAGAAAAGGGTAAAACGCTATTGCTACCGATAGATGTTGTTGTTACTACTGATGTTAAAGAAGCCTTAAATGTTAGAGTGATGCTTACCGGTGATGTTGGAATCGACGACATTATTGCAGATTTGGGGCCTATGTCTGTACTACAACTGAACGAAGCTATAAAGCCAGAAGGTAGTGTGATTTGGAATGGCCCAATAGGTATTGCAGAACAAAAAGAATTTGCCAATGGCACAGAAATGGTTGCGGAAGAGATAATTTCTAGTGGAGCGTTTAGTATAGTTGGCGGCGGAGATACTGCTGATTATGTTGATGGTGCTGGTTTGGCAGATAAATTTGGTTTTGTATCTACTGGCGGCGGAGCTAGCCTTGAGCTAATGAGTGGCAATACATTGCCCGGAATAGCCGCTCTCTTAGATAAGTAATGCCAGTATTGATTAGTAGTTTGCGACTTTATGGCTAAGTCGAGTACAATAAGCATAGTAACGGTAATGCTTAAAATGAAAAGAACACTAATAATCGGCAACTGGAAAATGAACCTGAATACTTCTCAGGCCAGTATTTTGGTACACAGACTCGAAGAAAGAATCAAAAATCACACAAATATTGAGGTAGTGTTGGCGCCAAGTATGCTTGTTCTTCAGCCATTATCCACCCAGATAGACCGCAGGAAGTTTCGTTTGGCGGCGCAGAATGCTCATCAAAAAGACGAGGGTGCATACACAGGCGAAGTGTCTTTTGCTATGCTTCGTGACATAGTGCATTACGCAATCATTGGGCATTCCGAGCGCAGAATATATTTTCATGAAAATTTAGACACGATTCGCGACAAAGTTGCCGCAGCTGTTCGTAATGGGATTACTCCAATTTTATGTGTTGGAGAGTCGCAAACAGAACGCAATGCTGGCGAAACTAAACGGGTAATACACGACCAATTAGTTACTGCAGTTAGCAATCTAACAAGTGCAGAAATCGAAAATATGGTAATAGCATATGAGCCAGTATGGGCGATTAGTACATTTGGCGGTATTCTAGCAAAACCTGACGACATAAAAAAAGTCATGGATTATATTCGTCACCAAGTTAGTGAACTATACGGCAAGAAAACTTCAGAACTAGTTCGAGTTATCTATGGTGGAAGCGTTGACGACCATATCGCTGGAGGTTATCTCGAAATTGAAGGCTGTGACGGAGTGTTGGTTGGTGGAGCTAGCCTGAACTACCATAAATTTAGCGGAATTGTTGATGCTGCTATCAGAATTCATAATAAAAATGGAGACGAACAAAATGGCCGATAAACCTGAGAGACCAGCGCAGAAATTTTTTGACGTATCGCACCCAGGCAAATCAACTCCAAGTTCTACTTCTAGGCCTACGATTGTCGGACATCATACTATTTTGCAGGATCCAATGGTTAATGCGGATCACGAAAACGAGGAAGCTATTACAAACACAAGTTCAATTGTTAGCCGAGTATCGACTACTAATATTGTTCCTTCCGACGAAGCTATAGCCGGATATAATTCTACAGAAAAAATTGAAGATACCAGCAAACCTAGCGTTGAAGACGTAAAAGAAAAAGTTGAAGATGAGCCACAGGTAGATGAGCAGAAAGCTGAAGAGCCGGAACTGATTGAACCAGAAAGCAAAGATCCTGCTGAAGAGACTAGTGATATCCAGATGCAATCGACCGATGGCACAAATACTGAGGAACAGAAGAAGGTCGAAAAAGAGACAAAAGAAGATATCGAAAAACAAGAAGCTATAGATAAATTGATAGCCGATAAAACTTATTTTGCGCCAATAGCTGGAAATAAGGGCAATTCAGCAAAACGCAGCTTTGTTATGCCGATTGTTGTAGCTTTGGTGGTAGTTTTTGTAGCCGGTTACTTACTGATTGATAGCGGAATTATCAAAACATCAGTCAAACTACCAGTTAGTTTTTTTAATAAATAACCAATCAACTTGAAGTAACATCTGGTTGGTAAATAGTTCATTCAACAACAGATTATAGTGCTTATATTTGGTAAACTAAAAGCTATGCTTAATTCACTTACTGAAGGTCTAAACCCTGAACAACAAAGAGCCGTGCTAACGACAGAAGGTCCGTTACTTATTCAGGCCGGAGCTGGGTCTGGCAAGACCAAGACTTTGACTCATCGTATCGCTCACATTATTGCTAGTAATAAGGCGACTCCGTATAACATTCTGTCGGTTACTTTTACTAATAAGGCTGCCAAAGAAATGCGCGAAAGAATTTACGGACTAATGCAGGGGCTGGAGCATAAAAGAACTTACGAACAGGTTGATGAAGTTCAGGTTCCGCGTAATTTCATGCCATATATGGGAACATTCCACAGTATTTGTGTAAAAATATTGCGCCAAGACGGCGAACATATAGGTATTCCGCGCACCTTTGTTATTTTTGACGAATCTGATCGCCAGACTGCTGTTAAACAAGCTAGTCGACGGTTAATGTTAGATGAAAAAACCTTTCCGGCTAGGCTATTGTCTGGTTTAATTAGTGGCGCCAAAAATGAACTTATTCCACCAGAAAGATATTCTGGTAATAGTCCGGCAGAGACCTCGGCGGCCCAAGTTTATCCAATATACGAAAAGATTTTGCGAGATGCTGGTGCATTAGACTTTGACGACCTAATCGGTAAGACTGTTAAATTATTGCAAGACAAAGAAGAGATAAGACAAAAGTGGCGAAACCAATTTAGCTACGTAATGATAGACGAGTATCAGGACACTAATACTGCTCAATATAAATTAGTAAAATTACTTGTTAGTGACAAGCACAATATTGCTGTAGTGGGTGACGACTGGCAGAGTATTTATAGTTGGCGAGGTGCTGATTTTCGAAATATTTTAAATTTTGAGAAAGACTACCCTGGCACTGCGATTATTAAATTAGAGCAAAATTATCGTAGCACCAAGAATATTCTTGATGCTGCTCACTCGGTAATAACCAAAAACCATCAGCGCTCTGACAAAAAGCTTTGGACATCTGAAGAGGCGGGCTTGCCTATACAAATAGTTCCGGTTAGTAGCGAGAGGGCCGAGGGCGAAGCTATTATTCGACGGATACGAAACGGAGTAGATTCTGGGCAAAGACGCTATAACCATTATGCAGTTTTGTATCGAACAAATGCTCAAAGTCGTTCTATAGAAGAGGCCTTTATTCATTACGGTATTCCATATCGAATTGTTGGTGGCGTGAGATTCTATGATCGTAAAGAAATTAAAGATCTAATGGCTTATTTGCGTTTAATATTCCAGCCTGAAGATCGCATAAGTTTTGAGCGAATAGTAAATATTCCTACCCGTGGTATTGGCGGTAAGTCTGTCCAAAACTTTTTATCTTGGCAGCTGTCACAGGGGCTAACATTGCTGAGCGCACTTGGCAGCGTTAGTGACTGTGAAACTCTTACGCCAAGGGCCAAAAAAGCATTATTCGAACTAGGTGAAATGATTGAAAGTTTGAGAGAAGTTATGGTTGACGCTAGTGTTACCGGACTTATCGATACTTTAATCAGGAGAATAGATTATTTTCGCTTTCTGGACGATGGTAGTTTGCAGGGTGAATCTAGACAAGAAAACGTGCGGGAATTAGTTAGTGTTGCTAAGGAATATCAGGATCTCGGATTGGACGGATTTTTGGAGGAAGTTGCGCTAGTTAGCGACCTTGATAATGTGCAATTTGGCAATAATGTCGTAACGCTGATGACGCTACACGCTGCGAAAGGTTTGGAGTTTCCTGTTGTGTTTATGGCGGGAATGGAAGAGACGATATTCCCACATTCTAGAGCGCTTTATGACCAGTCAGAAATGGAAGAGGAGAGACGGCTTTGTTATGTTGGTATGACCAGAGCTATGACAGAGCTCTATATGCTACACGCTAGTAGTCGTATGCTTTATGGTGGCGTTCAACACAACCCGCCATCAAGGTTCCTGAGTGAAGTAGATGGTGATGTTCAAACCGGAAGTTCACTAGAGCTTGGCTTATCTGGTGGAGCTCTAGGCTCTCAATTCTCGGCCTCTAGCGCGCCTGCAGAGCCACGATATGTTCCTGATTTGAATGAAGGTGATAGTGTAAAACATCAGCTATTTGGAGTTGGTACTATAATGGAATTGAATGGCGAAGAAGCGGTTATATACTTCAAGGGTAAGGGGACGAAAAAGCTAAATATTGGCTTTGCTCCTCTAGAGAAACTTTAGATATAAGTTGTGCGCTTTTGTTTAGCGGTGTGTACTTTGATACAATGTAGTAACTAAAGAGCAGACCTATGGCAGATACTGAATTCCGTAATTCTTAAGCCCTCAGCTGCTAAATATTATGAAGATATTCAAGAAAAAATACATCAAAGGCAATAAAAAAGGATTTATTTTGTTGCGTCATCATCCTTTTATAGTTCCTGTGCTAACTTTCTTGGTTTTGTTTGGTCTTACTGCAGCAGTATTCGTGCTGACTGGTGGTGAATCTCTTAAGCTTGCTAACTCACACTCAGTAATAGTCACGCATGATAGGGTTAAGCAAACAGTGCCGACTCAAGCAAATAATGTTGGGGAGCTCCTAAAGAAGCTGAATATAGTACTGAACGAAGGTGATATCGTCGAGCCAGCCGTTGATTTTCCTATCCTAGAAGACAATTTTAGGATAAATGTTTACCGGGCTCATCCAGTTACTATCGTAGATGGAGACCATAAAGTGCTGGCTTTTAATGCTGCTGCTACACCAAGATCTATCGCAGCTAAAGCCGGTATTACAGTTTATGCAGAAGACGGTATTACTTCACAACCGTCTGACGATATTATTAACGAAGCAATTATCGAGAAAATAGTAATAGACAGGGCAGTGGCAGTTAATTTGAACCTTTATGGTACGCCTGTAACTATCAGGAGTCACGCTAATACGGTTGGTGACATTTTGACGGAAAAGAATGTAAAGCTCGCTAAAGATGATGTTGTGTCTCCTGATGTCACGACGCCTATTACTTCAGACATACAAGTTTTTGTAACTAGAAACGGTACACAAATATCTACTATTGAAGAAATTGTCGGTTTCGAGACTCAAACTGTGGATGACTCAAGTCTCTCATTCGGAACTACTGCTGTGCGTCAAAATGGTGTTGAAGGCAAGAAGCTAGTAACTTATCAAATAAATCTAGTAAATGGAGTTGAGGCGTCACGAGTAAAAATACAGGAAGTTACAGCGCTTACTCCAATAAACAGAATTATTGCTAGAGGCCGGGCTATCTCTATACCTGCCGACAAGACCGAGATAATGGCTGCGGCTGGGATAGCCCCGTCCGACTATCCATATGTCTATTATATTATTAATCACGAAAACGCATTATGGTGTCCTACAAGGTGGCAGGGTCAGTTTACTTGCCCGTCATACTATGCAGAAAAGTACCCAGGCGCAGAAACAGTCACGACTTTAGGTTATGGACTGTGTCAGTCTACGCCAGCGATTAAAATGTCTTCGGCAGGAGCTGACTGGCGCACAAATGTGGTTACTCAAATGAAGTGGTGCACAGATTATGCAATGCGTCGCTACGGTACTTGGGAGGCAGCCTATAACTACTGGGTTGCACATCGAAATTGGTAAGATGCTTTCGTTATAAACTTCTAAACTGCTACAATTAAGTGTATATGAGGAAAGACATCGACACAGCTTATGCGAAAGTTTCAATCGGCCAGCACTGGTTAGATGACGAGCGGTCGCTGGAAGCCATGTGTGCAGGGGCAGACATCAAGGCTGGCGATCATGTGCTAGAAATTGGTCCTGGTCACGGCACACTTACCAAGAAGTTGATAGATCGAGGCGCCTTTGTGACTGCCGTAGAAATCGACCTTGACCTGACTTATGAATTAAAGGGTAAGTTTAGTGGCGATAACTTTAGACTTTATGTCGGCAGTATTCTTCAGTTTGACTTTAATACGCTACCTAAGGGATACAAAGTAGTCGCTAATATCCCATACTACCTAACTAGTAATTTACTTAGACTGTTATGCGAAAGCACTAATCCATTTTCTTTTGCGTCATTGCTAGTGCAGAAGGAAGTAGCCGAAAGAGTTGCGGCAAAGCCTGGAGATATGAGCTTGCTTAGTGTTAGCGTGCAGTTTTATTGCAATACTGGAGTAGGTCCTGTGGTGCCTGCCAAGTTGTTTTCTCCACCACCAAAAGTCGACTCTCAAATACTATTGCTTGAGTACACCGGTCCAAAATTTGTAGATGTTGATCGTAAACAGTTCTTCCAGCTAGTTAGAGCAGGCTTTAGTGAACGACGCAAAAAGTTGATAAATTCTCTCAGCGGGGGCTTTAATATATCGAAAAAAGACGCCAAATTATTACTAGAGACTGCAGGAATTGATCCTCATAGGCGAGCACAAGAGTTGTCCTTGATCGACTGGCACAATCTGTATAAGGTAGTGCAGAATTCAAAAGCTCCACCCGCACAAATATATACTTGACGTGTTAAGTATTAATATATAGAATTATTCGGTATGAGGCCCATTAATAATACTGGCTATCTAATGCAGAGATTATCTTTTCTGCTAGCTCGTCAGTCGGATCAAATACTGCAAGAACAATTAGGGATTGGTCATTCACAGTTTAAAATTTTGATGGTGTTAGGCTGGGATCCAAATATTGGACAAAAGTGTATCGCTGACAAATTGGGTCAGACAGAGGCAGCCATAAGTCGCCAGATTAAGTTGCTTAAAGAGCTTGGCATGTTAACGAGCGAAATTAATCAAACTAATCGCCGAGAGCATATAACAGTGCTGACAGCAAAGGGGCAGCGGCTAACCGAAAAGGCGCTAGAAGTGCTGAACAGTTATCATGCACCAATGTTTGAGCTATTAAGCGACAAACAGAATGAACGATTGCACGAAAGTTTATCGATAATGCACGAGTACGTCTGTAGAAACGAAAAACCGGGCATCAAACACGGACTTGAATAAAAATAATAGAGAATAGGGATAAAAGTGGAAAAATTGAAGAGTAACCTTAATAGTCGTCTAGAAAAAAAGGCGCTACCAATAGTAATATTGACCATCTTTTTAGATGTGCTCGGTGTTGGTATATTGATGCCGGTATTGCCACAATTAATATTTAGAATATTTGAACCAGCTGGCTACAGCTACCACACATCTCTAATAATTTTGGGTTGGCTGACAGCTATTTATCCATTGATGCAGTTTTTGTCTACGCCAATTCTTGGCCAGCTAAGCGACAGGTACGGCCGTAAGTCTATACTTGGATTCAGTCTTTTTGGTACAGCAGTAGGTTACGCCTTGTTTGCCATAGGTATTATCACCAAGAATATCCCGCTGTTATTTTTCGCTCGAGCTATGGACGGTATAACTGGTGGAAACTTGAGTGTTGCAAGGGCTGTAATTGCCGATGTGAGTCCTCCCGAAAAGCGAACTAAGAACTTTGGTTTGATTGGGGCAGCATTTGGTTTTGGATTTGTTATGGGGCCATACATTGGAGCCCGATTAGCAGCTCCAAACGTTTCATTCTTTGGTCTAATTAATACGCCACACTGGTTTGGTCCAGCAGTTCCATTTTGGTTTACTGCAATTCTGAGCGTTGTTAACACGCTATTAGTCCTATTTATTTTGCCAGAAACTCACAAGCACATTAACACTAAGCTCAAAATGGCATGGACTAAGTCCATAGACAACATTCGACACGCCGCTGCTCACCCATCTCTTAGAATAATCTTTGCATCTGAATTCTTGTTCTGGGGAGGCTTTACCTTCTTTACTACATTCTTCCAGATTCTGTTGATTCAAAAACTCGGCTTTAAAGTTAATAATGTCGGAGATTTCTTTGCTTATATCGGTGTATGTATTGCGTTAACGCAGGGATTATTGACACCAAGACTCGCCAAGCGCTTTACCAACCAACAGATTCTTAGGGTTAGTATTCCAGGTTTAGGTTTTGCATTATTTCTACAGACATTGCCGCACAATACTACTCAGCTGTTGATGGTCGCTCCATTCATTGCCCTGTTTAATGGTCTGACTATGGCTAACATTTCGGCGCTAGTTAGTCTTTCTGCTGACAAAAAAATTCAGGGTGAAGTTCTTGGAATCGAAGCTAGCGTACAAGCTTTGGCTCAAGCCATTCCGGCAATTATTGCTGGCTACATTGCAGTACTTGGTGTTAGTGTGCCTGTAATAGTCGGCGGGTCAGTAGTTCTTGCTGGCGGGTTAGTATTTAACTTGTTCTACCGTTCGGCCAAAGCTCCGGTTAGTGACGCTTCGTAAAAGCTATAGACATAAGCAGTGTTATTCTGGTATAATATACTTACTGTCGTAAGGCGGTATATGTGGGGCTGAATTTAAGCTCGACGTCGGTCCTTCTCGGTTAGATCAGCAGGTCGCTTGCTTAGCGTTATAGGGCAAAATTGTAATTGCAAACGCTTTTACTCGCGTACGAGATTTTGTAGCTAGTGCTTTTGCACCAAGCGCAATGTTCGCCGGCGCAACAGCTTAAGTTACGACTTAATGCCGTGCCACGCAAGACGCCAAATATTGTAATGGTACGCCAAATCATTTGGCCGCTCATTATCGATAATCCGTAGATAGTGCTAAGACTTTCGGATTAAACGCTCTGACTTTTTGATTGTTTCTATGTCAGACGTATTCAAACAATCTACACCTGTAGGATAGACTAACTGTTAGGCTAACGGACGCGGGGGCGGTACCCGCCAGCTCCTCCATAGTAAGTGCCCGACTGCAAAGTCGGGTATTTTCTTTGGAGAATTAAACAAAAAATGACACCTAGAAATAATTGACATAATAAATAATTGTAGTATAATATATGATTATGAGCAATCACCCTAATGGATCTTTTGAGTTCTTTGGAGAAGTCATAAACCCCGAGTTATATCGTGAGAAAGTCAAAGCACGTGAAGCTGGGATTGCTGAAGATGATGCTAGAGTATTTTCTGGAGACCTAGAGCCTATCGCAGATATGGATATACTTCATGGAATGATTGATATTGCGCGCTGGTGGTTGGCCAACACGGACTTTGACTCCTTAGAAGAAGTTGAAGAAGACGAAGAAGACTAAAACTAAGATTAGAGAACGCCTGGTGGGTAGTCAATAAGAGTTCGTACCCGCCAGCTCCTCCATAGTAAACACCTCACTTTAAAAGAGTGGGGTTTTTGCTTTTTATGAGTAGATAAAATCACTACATTTTGATTGATTATGACAGGCGCTGGGGGTGTATTATTTATGAAGTGCTATTGCTATAAAACTAAAACCAATTTGCAGGAGGATTTACGAGTAATTTTAATTCTGAAAACCAAATAGGTAATGAAAGAGACGATTCAGTAATAAGTCATAAAGCGGGTTTATTGCGGGATCAACTAGAGTCTGAATTAACCAGAGAATATATCGAAATAGATCACGATGGGCGAGCGCGACATTTTGCTCATACCGTGCTGTCAGAACAAATCAACCGCGGCAAGACTCCAGAAGCAGAAATTAGTAGTATAAAAAGCCTAGCAGGACTAGCGATTGGGCAGGTGGCAGAACATTATAAGCAGCAAGGTTTTATGGTTGGTATCCACGCTCGGGAAATGCTTGACTATAGCGATCCTAGCGCAACAAGACGCCCAACAACTGCCGAATATATCCTACGAATTGACCGTTACTTTTAAATCCAAAGACCGACAACTAATTGCAAGAAATAGGCCGTTATAATATGTATAGAGTCTTATGATAAACCTTAAGGTATAATTTATTCATAAAACTTATGACTGCAGACAATAACGATCAAGCGCCAAAAAAACCACAGACTTACAAAGAGGTATTAGAATTACAGCCCGACATTCACCCGGATTTAAAAGTACATTTAGATAGACAAATAAGGAAAGAAACAGCATCACAGGCTGGACAATTAGCGCTAGCTGTTACCAATGGTGTCGTTATAGACAATAACCCTTCGATTGAACCGAAAGGACTAAGTCATAACACTAGACTAAGAACAATCCTATCTACAGCCTTGACCGTAGACACAATAGATACATATGCCGAAACAGCAATTAGTGATTTAATTAATCTAACAGGCAATGTAGTTAATGAATTTGCGGACACATTAAGCCCAGAAGCCGTGTATTCTGACAATAAAAAATTAGAAGACGCAGCCTTTAGCTATTTTGACTTACCTAGTATTACAGGAAATCTAGATAATATAGCTAAAATAGATCAAGACATAAAGAACATAGATAGAGTTATAGAAAAAGCAAGCATCAAAGACCAGGTTATAGTCCCGCCCGACGCCCCCGTAAGACCTATTGTTCCAGGAAACGGAGAAGGCCTATTAGAAAATAAGCTACGCCCTCGACTAAAAACATTGCTGTTTATTCTTGAAAAAGATAATAACATTGATTTAGACGATCTAAAAATAGCTGAAGGTATTACGACTAATGAAATGATGAGAAAAGAGCCGTACTACTCGGTAGAAGTTCCTAGTCTTAACAGGACAGTACTGGTATGCAACGAAGAAGGTAATGCCACTTTTGTTATAGATACCAAGAAACTAGAAGAGCTAAAAATATCTACAGAGCAACTATTAGATATGACCAAGGATAAGTTAAATGCATTAATGGCAGAACACGCTGGCTTTGGAAGAAGAATAATACAATCAGATAGCTGGGTAGACAATATCGCAGTCAATCTAAACGAAATACAGTTGAGTGCTAATGAACAAGCAAATACTCAGGAAACACCAAGAAGTTACCTTAACGGAACAGAGCGTGACCGTCAAGGAAATGCCCTGCTGTATTCCGCAGGCGATCTTGGTAATAAAAGCGGCAAAAAAGGAATGTTTGATGTATCCGGTCCGACAATCCAAAAAGCAGCCAAAGACTTACGAATTGAAGGTCAAGAAGCTAAGTTTGGTACTAGTAAAGGCATTGGCTATGACCCATGGCAGGTGAACGATATTAGAGATGAGCTCTATAGACAAAATCTTATCGAGAGAAGTCCACCAGACAGGATTTATTCCGCAGGCGATCTTAGTAGTGATAAGGGCAAAAAAGGAATGTTTGATGTAAGCCAAAGTACAATCCGAAGAATAGTTAAAGACTTAGTAATTGAAGGTCAAGAAGCTTCTTTTGGTAGTAATAAAGGCATTGGCTATGACCCATGGCAGGTGAACGATATTAGAGATGAGCTCTATAGACAAAATCTTATCGAGAGAAGTCCACCAGACAGGATTTATTCCGCAGGCGATCTTAGTAGTGATAACGGCAAAAAAGGAATGTTTGATATATCGTATTATACAATCCGAGATATAGCCAAAGACTTAGGAATTGAAGGTCAAGAAGCTATTTTTGGTAGAATAAAAGGCACTGGTTATAACCGCGAACAGGTGGACAAGATAAAAGCCGAAGCAATAAGGCGAGGTTTTATTAAAGCAAATGAATAGCTATTAATTCACTGCTTTTTTTACTACTACTTATAATAAGTTTATCTCCTCGCTCTTTAATCCTAAAAACTAAATAAGTAGTGCAAGCGATGACGCCATAATAAAACAAAAAGCAGGATTATTGCAGGATCAACCCGAATTTAAGTTAAATTATCATATAATTTGATAAGATGGTTGTAATGGATAAGTCTTCACAAAGAGAACATAATATTCGCTCACTAGCTTGGGGTCTGACAGTGCTTGTAGCATTTGTGGCGATAATTGGTTGGGGTCAAAGCTTGCAATGGCAACTCAGTAGCTTGTCGTCATATCAAATCTTTCCATTACTCGGTCTTGTTGCCTTTAGTCTGCTGTGGTCACATTATATGGTCGGAGCTTTGCAGCGCTATTTAAAGCTCGACCACGCGGTTTTCAAAAATTATTACGAACTGACTGGTTATGCTGTGCTATTGGCGATTTTGCTTCACCCTGGATTACTGATCTGGCAGCTCTGGCAAGATGGTGTTGGGTTACCGCCAAACAGCTATTTAACATACGTTGGCAAAAGCATGCATGCTACGGTGATTTTAGGTACGATAAGCCTTGTGCTGTTTTTAGCTTACGAATTACGACGGATTTTTGGTAACAAAAGCTGGTGGAAATATATAAGTTCAGCTTCTGACATTGGTATGTTGCTGATTGTGATTCACTCATTACGCCTGGGATCTCAACTACAATATGGCTGGCTACAGACAGTATGGTATTTTTATGGAATTAGTCTAATAATGGCACTAATTTATAAATACCTACATCGTCAACCACAAAAATCTCTGTAAGTTTCTAGACTTTATTCTATATGATATTGGCTTTAAAACTTCTATCAGAACAACAAACAAGGTAAACTAATAATATGAACTATTTTGTCACCACCTCTATTCCGTATGTTAATGGCGAGCCACACATTGGTTTTGCAATGGAGCTTGTACTTGCAGACGTTTTGGCGAGAACTGCACGGCAACAAGGCAAGCCAGTGATATTTTCTACTGGAACAGACGAGCACGGTAGTAAAGTGGCCGAAAAAGCTGAATCGCTAAAACTCAAACCAAAAGAATTCGCCGATAAGATTAGCCAGCAATTTCGTGACCTACAGAAGCTACTCGACATTAGTAATGACCGTTTTATACGAACTACTGACGCAGGTCACGAACAGCGCGCACAAATTATTTGGAAAGCCATCGAAAAAGACGTCTACAAAAGTAAGTATATCGGCTTGTACTGTGTTGGTTGTGAGGCTTACGTTACAGAAGCGGTCGCTAAAGAAAACGCCGGAGTGTGCCCACATCACAAAACCCCTTACCAAAAATTAGAAGAAGAAAACTACTTTTTTAAACTTTCTAAATATGGTCCAGAAATCCAGAAAGCGATTGACTCTGGAGCTTTTCAAATTCTGCCAGCAACCAAAAAGCACGAAATTCTACACCTCATTAAAGAAGGGCTAGAAGATATTAGTATTTCACGGCCAAAAGAAAAAATATCTTGGGGAATAGCCGTTCCTGGTGATCCTAACCAAGTTATGTATGTTTGGTTCGAGGCGCTAATGAACTATATTACAGTTCTTGGTTATCCTGAGCACGAAGATTTTAAGACTTTTTGGCCAGCAAATGTTCAAGTAATCGGTAAGGATATATTGCGTTTCCACGCGGCAATTTGGCCTGGAATGTTGTTGGCCCTCGGTCTTCCGTTACCTAAGGCCCTATATGTCCACGGTTTTGTTAATATAAATGGCGAGAAAATCAGTAAAAGTCTAGGTAATGCAGTCCACCCCAAGGAAATAGTCGATAAATACGGCGTAGATACCTTTAGATATTACTTCCTGCGACATATTCCTAGCTATGGCGACGGCGTTTTTACATGGGAGCTAATAGATAAAGCCTATAACAACGAGTTGGCTAATGAGTTGGGTAATGCCGTTCAAAGAACAGTCGTTATGATTCAGAAGTATCAAAATGGTTTGATAGGTGATATTCCGGCCTTTGAACACGATGTTGCTCAGTACAATGAAGCTTTGGATCTATGCAAGTTTGATAGGGCATTGGATGAAGTCTGGGAGAAGGTTCGTGGTCTTAACCAATACATCGACGAAGAAAAGCCATGGATGCTAGCCAAAAATAAGGAAGAAGATCATTTAAAGGAAGTGCTAGCATACCAAGTTAGTTGTTTGTTGCAAATTGCCGACATGTTGACACCGTTCTTGCCTTCTACTGCTGAAAAAATTAAAAATATTTTAGGCACTGGCATTGTTCAGGTCACAGAGACTACCTTATTCCCTAGACTTTTAGATGCCACTAAGGCGTAATAAATAACATGAATCAAGACGAATCTGCCGCTCAGTCGATCGCCACGAAGTCTGAGATTTTTGACACGCATTGCCATATTCAGTTCGACGATTATGGGCTTGATCCAGCTGATGTGATTGATTCGGCGCGGCTGGCTGGTGTAACTAGAATGATGGCAGTCGGTTGTTCGTTGCACGATAGTCAACAGGCAATTGAGATGGCCGCAAAATACGATAATGTTTGGGCTAGTATAGGCCTGCATCCTCATGAGGCTAGTCGATATGTAGATGACGAATCAGCCATTCAGTCGTTTCGTGGTATAGCTAATAGTCCAAAGGTTGTAGCGATAGGCGAAACTGGGCTAGATTACTTCTATAATCATTCATCCAAAGAAGATCAAAAAAAGATGCTAAGACTTCAGCTAGACATTGCCAGTCAGCACGACTTAGCGTTAATATTTCATATCCGCGAGGCATTTGATGATTTCTGGGAGATTTTTGATACCTACACAGGCTTAAGAGGTGTGGTTCATAGCTTTACGGCAGGCCCGAAGGAGTTGGCTCAGGTGTTAGAACGTGGACTTTATGTTGGCTTGAACGGAATTATAACTTTTACAAAAAATATTGAGCAGTTGGAAGCGATTAAATCCATGCCTTTGCAGTCAATATTACTGGAGACAGATGCGCCCTTCTTGACCCCTGTTCCGTTAAGAGGTACAATCTGTTCGCCTGAACACGCAAGATTGACGGCAGAATTCTTGGTTAAACTAAGGAATGAATCTATCGAATTGATAGCGTCAGTAACTACGCAGAATGCCCTAAATTTATTTAGAATAAAATAATTCAGACTACAACTATAAGCAGTAAAATATTATGAAAACTAAGACAATTTATTTAGATTATGCAGCCGCAACGCCCGTCGATAAGACGGTCTTGGCGGCTATGTTGCCATATTTTAGCGATAAGTTTTACAATCCGTCAGCTAATTATTTGGCTGCTCATGAAGTTAGCGAAGACTTAAAACTAGCTAGACAAAAAGTAGCAAATATATTGGGTGTACGTTCCAGTGAAATTATCTTTACTTCTGGTGGTACGGAAGCAAATAACTTGGCGATAAATGGCATCATGAGTCAATATCCTGATGCGAATGTCGTTGTTAGCAGTACAGACCATCATTCTGTTTTAGAGCCGGCTAGTAAGTACGATCACAGGCTAGTTCCGGTCAATCAAAAGGGTGATATAGATATGATTGCGCTAGATGAGGCTATCGACGACAACACCGTACTTGTAAGTGTTATGTATGCTAATAACGAGATAGGCACGATTAGTCCAGTCAAGGACATCGCAAGGATGATAGAGGCGAAGTTAAAGCAACGACAAGCTGGCAAAACGAATAAATTGCCTTTACTACTGCATACAGATGCTTGCCAAGCCGGTGCTTATCTAGACTTGCATATTAGTCGCCTTGGAGTGGATTTGATGACACTTAATGGTGGCAAAATATACGGGCCAAAACAATCCGGTGTTTTGATGGTAAAAACTGGGGTAAATCTTGCGGCTCAAATACTTGGCGGCGGCCAGGAAGCTAGTCGTCGAAGCGGTACCGAGAATGTTGCTAGTTGTATAGGTTTTGGAACGGCTCTTGAACTTGTCCAGAATCGTCGCAGTCTTGAAGTTCTCCGGTTGACTGAAATACGAGATTTATTCATCAAAAAACTTACAAATACTTTTGATGGCTGTGTGATTAACGGTTCGTTGTCTCGTAGACTTCCAAATAATGTCCACGTTACTTTTCCTGGAGTAGATAATGAGCGTTTAATGATGGAATTAGATGAAGTGGGGATATTGTGTGCAGTTGGATCGGCTTGTTCGGCATCCAGCGACGAGCCATCACACGTCTTAAAAGCTATAGGGCTATCTGATACAGAAGCTCAATCATCTCTACGCTTCACTATGGGTATAGATACAAATAACAAAGATATCGACAAATTAGTAGGTGAGTTAAAAAGACTCATCTAGGCTCGATAAATATTTAGCGTTTTACAGCGCCTTCTACAGATTAAAATATATAGTCGTAATTGTTTCTTTTATGACTATTTTGGAGTATATTTAATAGTAAAGCTTAAGTGCTAATGTTAATAAGTAGGTGGGAAACTTGTGAATCTGACGACCTTGATAGTGATATTGGCAGGAATCATCGTGTTATCTGCTGCTTTGATTTGGCTGATTCTCAGAGATAAAGACGCTCCCTCCAAGGATAAAAAGAGTAAGGTAAAGCAATCAAAGGATGAAGCCAGTAAGCCTAAGGGTGAGGCTTATAGTGACACGGCAGAAGCCGATGTTGAGCATATATTTAATGATGAGTTTCGTGAAGAGCTACGCAACAGGGGTAGGCTACATTTTGAGAAAATTATTAGCGAAAATGCTATGTTTTTGCAGCAAGACTTACGAATTACTACTTCTCAGCTAAATGACTACATGAAGGATGAGATTACTCGCACACTTCAAGAAGAGTTTACTAAGTACGAAGAGTCCATTGCCGATGCTAAAAAGATTGCTATTGAATCTATCAATAAGACTCAGACTGTCATAGAACAACAAAGACAATTGCTTGGCGATCAGCTTCAAAAACAAATTGCTGGAGAAAAGGACAGTTTGTTGTCGAGGTTTGACGAGAACATGGCCGAAATCGTGAATCATTATGTATTGGCGGCAATTGGAGACCAGATTGACCTCAGCGATCAGCTAGAATATATCCTTAACGATCTAGAGGCAAATAAAGAGCAAATTATTGAGGATATTCGTAATGGAGCATAGCTTTGTCGTAAAGCAGAAATCCCTAGAGTTGCCATTGCCAGTGGTTAGTCTAACTGATTTGAACAGATTGCAAAGAGAGCTCGAGGCTATTGATGTTTTTTTGATTCAAGCGGCTGTTCGCAAATCAGGGGAATCTATGACTCTACCTAGAACTACTCGTAACCTTGATAATATTGTTCAGTTAAATAAGCTTAATTTGTTGGTAAAAGAAGACAGAGTTAAGTTGGGGGAATTTATTAAATCGGTTCGTCTAAACGCACCAAAAGTACATATTAGTTTTGCGTCTGATCCTTCTGCTGCCTTTATTCAGAAAATTGCCGCATGGTTTAGAACAAACGCCCATCCATTAACAATATTGCAGATAGGCTTACAGCCGACTATTGCCGCAGGATGTATTGTACGCACGACGAATAGCTACTTCGACCTTAGTATTCGTAAGGATTTTCAGAAAAAACGTCAACTTCTAGTTGAAACGGTAAGAAAAGTTAGAATATCTGATCAGGCGAGAGTTGTACCAGTGTTAGAGGCCGAACCAATGCTTTCTGGAGTTCAGACCAATGGCTGATAACCAGCACTTTAATCGATTAGTCGAAAACGGTAATCCCGTCGGTGAAGTTATTGGTGTTGAAGGATTTCTTGTTAAGGTCAAGGGCTTGCACCCGGTTAATGCTCACGCGCTTATTTTGTTTGAAGATGGTAGCAAGGGATTTGTTCATCAGGTCCTAGAGACTCACGTCGTAGTGCTGCATCTTGGGGTGCTAAAGCTTACGGCCGGTCTATTGGCTGTCGTTCAGTATCAAGAATTGGTTAGCAAAGTTGGCAAAGATTTTATTGGTCGCGTCGTGTCAGTTATGGGTGAGCCGCTTGATGGCAAAGGGCCTATTGCTGCCAATGCCGTCAGGCCAGTTTTTCACCCAGCTCCTCCACTCCATACTCGTAAATTACTAGATACGCAGCTAGAGAGTGGTATAACCGCAATTGACTCGCTATTTCCGATTGTTCGCGGACAGCGCATGGCGTTACTTGGCGATAGCAAGTCTGGCAAAAGTACCCTCGCTACTCAGCTAATCATTAATCAAAAAAATACAGACCAAATTGTGGTATATTCGCTTATAGCAAAACGACGAAGCGATATAGACAATCTACTAAAACATCTTGAAGAAAACGGTGGAATGGAGAAGTCTATTGTCATCGTTTCTACTATGTTTGAGTCTTTGATTGTTAGTTATCTCGCGCCTTATGTAGCCTGTGCTATGGCTGAATATTTGTGGCAAGAATGTGACCAAGATACTGTTATTATTTATGATGATTTAACCACTCACGCCCATGTAACTAGAGAAATCGCTCTAATGTCTGGTGTTAGTCCTGGACGAGATTCTTATCCTGGTGATATGTTTTATGCGCATTCTAGTTTGTTGGAACGCGCCGGTAGACTTGAAAGCACAGGCAAACACTTAACGAGTATTCCTATAGTATTGGCCGCTGGCGGTGATATAACAGCTTATCTACCGACTAACATAATTTCTATAACTGACGGGCAGTGGATACTGGACATGTCAATCTTCCGAAAGGGTATTCGTCCAGCTATTAATATGGGGTTATCAGTTACGCGCGTAGGCGGTGTTGGTCATAATAAACGCCAGAAAACAATTGCCGCACAGACCTTAAAGTTACTTGCAGATTATCGTCAGGCTGAGGAGTTTTCTCATTTCGGGTCTGAACTTGGACCGGAAGCAAGACGAGCGTTAGAAGTAGGAAGGCATATTTTTGAAGTGCTAACACAAGGTCCAGGCGACACATACTCAGTAATGGCACAACAATTAATGTTGGATATAGTTCTTAATGCAGAGCTTGGGTCAGTTCTTGACATCAGTAAGCTAAAGTTAATGTCTCGTGAGGCTGGCGCGAAAGTTACGACTGAAATATTGTACGAACAGACGAAACTAGAATTGAAGAATCAAGTAATGCTTGGAATTACTTCATGAAGCGACCTAACGAGATATTATTAGAAGAAGAAGCCATGACTACGATGGTAGAGTTAACCGGAGTTTTTGAAGGCATCGCCAGTATGAGAATTACCCAAATCAAGAATCAAGTAATGCAGGCTACTAAGTTTTTTGATGATCTTTGGGCAATTTATTCACAACTAAGAGTAGATAGTCAGTTTAGGTTTGGTCGTAGTCAGTCGGATGGAGAAATTATAAACAAGGAGCTGTATATTATTATCACAGCCGAAGGTGGGTTTAGTGGTGACATCGACCAAAGACTGATCCAGACTATGTTAAAGAGTTACGATAAAGAAAAGAATGACATTATTGTTATCGGACATCATGGTGCTATTCAGTTGGCACAACGTGGAGTTTCGTTCAAAAAATACTTTAAATTGCCGGTAAAAGATCAGAACATTAATGTCACGCCAATTATTAAAGAAGTTCAAAAATATCGCAACACATCAGTTTTTTACCAAGAGTATGTATCATTATTAGTCCAGGAGGTGCGTAAAATCGAGTTATCTACGGCCGTACAAGAACAAGGAGCAGTCAGCGACAAGGCTTCTGAAGTTATCAGTGAGACTAATTATATATTTGAGCCAAGTACTTATGCCGTCGTTGATCACCTGGAGAGGTCTATGCTACAAATTGCCGTAAGTCAGTTGATCCTTGATTCCAAGTTAGCGCAGTATGCTAGTCGATTCCGTGCGATGTCGGCATCTCACCAGCGTTCTGATGAGGCCAAAGCCGATCTGCACTTACGGTATAATCGCGCTAGACGATCTGTTAAGGATGAACGCTTAAAAGAGATTATTAATGGTATGCGAAAAGCGAGGGGAGTTGCACTATGAACCCTGGAAAAGTGATTTCAATTAAAGATTTAGTAGTCAGGGTCCAGTTTGATGAAGAAGGGCCTAGTGTTGGTCAAGTTGTGGAAGTGGGCAACGGTTTTGCCACGCAACTTCTAGTAGATCACCTTGAGCCAGGCGGTGTAGCTTTTTGTTTGAATATTAGAACCGACAGAAGAATCCAGCGTGGTATGGATGTCACTAATACCGGCAAGGGTATTGAGATTCCGGTTGGCGATGTTACTATTGGCCGAATTTTTGACGCTTTGGGTCAGCCATTGGACGGATTAGCACCTTTAGATGAGAAGGATTTAGAATATCGTGATATTTTGAAGATTCCAGCCAGAACCAGCAACTTTACCTCTGCCAAAAATGAGATTCTTGAAACAGGAATTAAGGTCATAGATTTCTTCACGCCATTCGTTAAGGGTAGAAAAATTGGTATTATCGGCGGCGCTGGAGTCGGCAAGACCGTATTGACTATGGAGCTTATTAATAACACTGCTGCTGGTGGTCATGGATTATCATACTTCGCAGGTATTGGTGAGCGTATCCGTGAAGGTCACGAATTATATGACACGCTTCGTTCTAACGACCTACTTAAAAGTACCTGTATGTTTTTTGGTCAAATGAATGAGAACCCAGTCCAACGATCTCTTGTTGGAATTTCTGCCGTTGCCTCAGCAGAATATTTCCGTGACGAAAAAGGCAAGGATATATTGTTCTTTGCTGATAATATGTATCGCTATATTCAAGCAAAAAACGAACTGTCCACTATTCTTGATCAGGTTCCAAACGAAGGTGGCTATGAGCCGACAATATTCTCAGATATAAAAATTCTTCAAGATAGATTGAGTTCAAACGAGAAAGGCTCAATAACTTCTGTTCAAACTATTTATGTTCCAGCCGACGACCTTTCTGATCCAGCAGTACAGATGATCCAACATGAGCTTGACTCGGTCATCGTCTTATCTCGTAAAGTTGCCGAACAGGGTATTCGACCAGCAGTTGATCTTAGTCAGACGTCGTCGTCGTTACTTACTCCAGAAATTGTTGGAGAGAGGCATTATGGACTAAGCGTTCAGGTACAGGCATTGTTACAAAAATATGAATCATTAAAAGGTATTATTGCAATTATTGGAGAGAACGAACTTTCGCCTGCCGACAGAACGGACTTCGCCAAAGCCAAGAAACTTATAGCCAACTTCACACACAATATGAATGTTATGGAAAAGCATAACGGCATAAAAGGTGACTTCTTTACGCGGGAACAGACTCTTGTTAGCGTAGAAGAAATAATCGCCTAAACTAATGCAAGGAACTATTGGATAATGCCAGAAGACGCACCAAAATCAGCTCCCCATCCTTCAACGGTTCAAGAGACTTTAGCACTTGCTGCAAAGAGAAATAGTGAGCAGGCAAAATCTGATGCAAAGATTATGCATGTTAAGGTTTATGCTCCATTTAAGACTTACTATGATGGTGATGCACTAAGTATTTCTGCCATAAACGACACAGGTCCATTTGATATTCTGCCGCGTCACCATAACTTCATGACGCTAGTAAATAAATGTGATGTCATTATTCGCACAGAAGACGGCGACGAATTAAGAGTGCCCATTAATCGTGGTGTCATGCACGTTAAGGCCGACCGAGTTGATGTGTTTTTGGACGTTTAGTGACTTTAGCTTATGTTTGATTTAGCGTAATATAGTTTTATGAAGATAGTTATATTTGGAGCAAATGGTAAGATTGGGCGACTAGTTGTGGCTGAGGCGTTAAGGCGCGGTCATAGCGTTCGCGCTTTTGTGCATAATCATAGCGATATTGCAGACGACAGTAACCTTAGTATCTTTAAGGGTGATATATATGACGTGGATTCTTGTCGTAGCGCCATTAAAGGTTGCGAAGCGGTTGTTAGTACATTAGGCAGCTGGGGTACTCCCAAAAAAGATGTCGTATCAACAGCGGTGGAAAATATTATTCCAATAATGCAGAATTTGAAAATAAATAAAATTGTAACTTTGACTGGGGCAGATAGTGAGGCATCTAATGATAAAAGAGGCCTAGCGCATAAGCTTAGTCGTCCGTTGCTGGCTACTATTGCTGGTAAAATATTGGCTGACGGTGAAAAGCATATTAATTTATTAGAGAATAGCGGCTTGAACTGGTCCGTAGTAAGGTCGCCAATTATGACAAATTACGGGCAAGCGAGTAATTTTAAACTTACCGAAGAACGCCCAATGCCATGGCAAACTATTAACCGTAAGTCGGTAGCTATTGCTATGGTTGATCTTTTAGAGACGACAGAAAGCGAGCTAAAAGCTCCGTATATTGTACGCAAATGAAACAAATAATTGTTGATGAGTCTTACCAGTCAGGATATGAATATACTTTAGTTTGTCAAATGGGCAAAGATTTTGATGAAGATTTTAAGCCCGATTTAACTCCCGGGCAAATGTTAAAAATGGGAATTTTTGCCGGTAATTATTTTAAGCAAGTACCTAAAGAATTTCCGTCTGATTGGTTTGATGGTGTCGTATTGAGCGCCAAGGCTAATCCAGAACTAAATTATTTTAAAGTAAAAGCTAGTCAACCTTTGGCTGAGTGGCAACGCAAAGGTTGGATTTATTTTGAAGATCCGCTCGGTTGGTTCCTCTGGTACTGTCGTTATTATTGCGGTCGTAGAATTCCAGCTGAAGATGCCAGACAAATAAAACGCTGGAAAGCGATGCACCGCCACATTAGTCAACTAAAGAATAATTGCCAAGTTGGTGATTATAGCTGTCGCCCAAGACAGCGTCAGGCATTGCTGCACTGGGCATACGACTCCACTAAAATGTAGATTGTGCAAGCTTTTGCGCGTTAATTTGTGTACAATAACAGGTATATGTCGAAAAAAGTATTCGTAGGTTTAAGCGGTGGCGTTGATTCGTCCGTAGCAGCGGCTTTGCTTGTTGAGCAAGGCTATGAAGTTGTCGGCGTTTATATGAAAAACTGGAGCAAAGATTTGCCTGGTTTTCCGTGTCCTTGGAAAGAAGATTATCAGGATGCCAAACGTGTAGCCGTGCAACTTGGTATTGAGTTTCGAATGTTTGATTTTGAGAAAGAGTATTTCGAAAAAGTTGTTGATTATATGCTTGATGGATTTCGGTCTGGTATTACACCTAATCCAGATATTATGTGTAATCAAGAAATCAAATTTAAACTATTTCTAGACGTTGCGCTCGAACAAGGTGCAGATATGATCGCGACCGGACATTACGCCAAGGTTAGAGCCAAGAGTCAAACCAAAACAGATACAAACTCCGAAATCACAAAATCCTCAGATCAGAGGGTTGAACCCTTAACAGATGGGGAAAATGTGATTTCATATCTATTAGGGGTGGCTAAGGATGATAATAAGGACCAGACCTACTTTCTTTATAGAATAGCTGAAGCGGCTCTGAGTAAGACTTTATTTCCGCTTGGTGATTATACTAAGCCAGAAGTTAGAGAACTTGCTAAGAAGTTTGGTCTAGTTACTGCTGCTAAAAAAGAAAGTATGGGTATTTGTTTTGTCGGTAAAGTTGGTATTAAGGAATTCTTGCAGCAATATGTTGAGACTACACCTGGTCCAATTATCGACGATAAGGGTAAAATTATTGGTGAACATGACGGTGCGATATTTTACACGACTGGGCAGCGTCACGGTTTAAATGTCGGCGGCGGTCTACCATATTATGTGGTTGGAAAAGATATGGATAAGAACGAAGTTTATGTAACGGCGGATATTGACGACAGCAGGCTGTGGAGTAAAGATTTTGTAATTAATAGCGCGCACTGGATAAATGACGCACCGCAAAATACAGACGATCTGAAAGTTCGAACGCGTCACCGCGCAACACCGCTTTCAGTAGTAGCAATTATGAAATTGGATAATGGTAATTGGCATATCAGTTTGGACGAAGAAGTACGAGCGTTAACAGCAGGACAGTCAGCTGTATTTTATCAAGAAGGTGTTTGTCTGGGTGGCGGAATTATCATATAGCTATTGCTTATAATTGATATTTATTGTAGAATAGCCTATAGTAAATACCATGATTAAATCGGAATCAATCCCAACTCTAGAAGACTGGCAAGCTATTCAAGGCGGTAAGCCGCGCATTTTTGAGAGTGCGTCTAAGAAAAGTTTTAAGATTCTTCACATATACGGAGCTGAGTTTAATCCGGAATTAGCCCAGGAACTTCCACATTATGGATATGAACTTCCAACTATAGGCGAAAATATGAAAGATTCTTTAAAGAAACCAGTTAAAATTGAGTTTCTGAACAATAAGCTCGAGGTCCCTGCTATTAGAAGGCCTACTGTCCCTGCTATTCTGCTGGTTCAGTTTCACGGTAGTCCTTGCATGCAAAGAACTGTAGATAATAAAGGAGTTAATGCTGGCTACGATAAGCTAACTACATCCGAGGATTTGGATTTCTACTTACAGAAACTGGATCATGATGGTTATACAGAACAGCGTCTTGGAATTGACCCGAATAGTAATGGCTTCCGTTTGTTACCAATGGTGCGTGTCGAAAAAACAGCCTAGCTTTAGGCTAATAAATACCCGTACAATCTGTTATTATTAATCTTATGACAGCACAAGAAATCCGTAACGCATATCTCGATTTTATGGTCAAGAATGGCCATAGTGTGATTCCTCGCGCGCTTCTGGTGCCGCAGAACGACCCAACGACTTTATTTACTGGTAGTGGTATGCAGCCACTAATACCATTTCTGCTTGGAGAAAAACATCAAGACGGTACAAGATTAGTTGATAGTCAGACTTGTTTGCGAGCTCAAGATATAGATGATGTTGGCGACAATCGTCATACGACTTTTTTTGAAATGCTTGGAAACTGGAGTTTGGGTGATTATTTTAAGAACGAACAATTACGCTGGTTTTTTGAATTTTTGGTTGCCAAGGTTGGGTTAGACCCGAATCGAATATATGTAACATGTTGCAGTGGATTCCCAGAATTTGGGGTACCTAAGGATTTAGAGTCAGCTCAATTATGGAGCGATCTATTTGACGAACAAGGTGTTGATAATAAACAAGTTGAAATAGGCAGCGAAGAGAACGGTTATAAAGTCGGTGAACAATCTGGTCGAATATTCTTTTATGACGAGAAAAACTGGTGGAGCCGTAACGGTGCGCCTAAAGATGTTAAAGTTGGCGAGCCGTGTGGTCCAGACAGCGAAGTATTCTATTTATTTGATCAGATTAAACACGACACCAGCTTTGGCGAACTTTGTCATCCGAACTGCGACTGTGGACGTTATATGGAAATCGGTAATTCAGTCTTTATGGAATATTTGCGAACAGACAAAGGCTTCGAGAAATTACCAGCTCGTAATGTCGATTTTGGTGGTGGACTAGAAAGAATTGCTGCTGCCCAACTAGATAGTCCGGACGTTTTTAAAATCAGTATTTTGTTACCAATAGTTGAATCGCTAGAACAAATGAGTGGCAAAAAATACGAAAGTCATACTGCAAGTATGCGAGTTATTGCCGACCATTTGCGGGCTGCAACATTTTTGGCAGTGGATGGAATTGTTCCGAGTAATAAAGAGCAAGGTTATGTCATGCGTCGGTTGATGCGCCGAGCAATAAGATTTGCTTTCGAGCTTGGTGTCGAACAAGACCTTTGTAGCAAAATAGTACCAGTCATAACTGATTTATATAAAAATGATTATCCTGAAGTTTCTGCAAAATGTGACGAAGTTGTGGCGATCCTAACTAAGGAAGAAAAAATATTCCGCCAAACACTACGAAAAGGTCTAAAAGAATTTGAAAACTTATTTGGTGAAGAAAATAAGAAAACCAAAGTAGAGAATCATGGCGCCGCATTATTCCAGCTTTATGACACTTACGGATTTCCTTTAGAGTTAAGTATCGAAGAGGCCTATAAGCAGAATGTCGACTTAGACAAAGATTGGAAACAACAATTTGACGCTAAAATGACAGAGCAACGCGAACGTTCACAAACCGCAAGTAAAGGTACATTTAAGGGTGGACTTGGTGGTCAAACATTGCAGCACAAGAAATACCACACCGCCACTCATTTGATGTACCAAGCATTACGCCAGGTGTTGGGTGACCATGTTATTCAGAGAGGTAGTAATATTACCGAGGAACGTCTAAGATTTGACTTTAGTCATGACGGTAAAGTTACGCCAGAGCAGATAAAACAGGTCGAGGATATCGTTAATGAACAAATTTCCAAGGACCTAAAAATAAGTTTTCAAGAATATCCTACTAAAGTTGCCAGAGAAGAAATGCACGCACTTGGACAGTTCGGTGACAGATACGGCGAAACAGTCAAAGTCTATAAAATGATTGCAGACGACGCGGACAAACCGTTTAGTTTTGAGATCTGTGGCGGACCGCATGTTGACCATACTCACCAGTTAATTGAAGACGGCAAAAAGTTTAAAATATTAAAGGAAGAAGCTAGCTCAGCTGGTATTCGACGAATCAAAGCTGCTTTAGTCTAAATAACCACTTGTAAAGCGTAACCGTTGTGATACGATAAAACTGTTATTATAAAAAACAAAAACAATAAAATATGAAGAAAAAACAGATTAAAGGCACCAAGCCCAAGCTTGTTAGTCACTATTCAAACACCGGTAAGCGTATGTCATCCCAACATACTTCCTATCCGTTGTTGGTGTTTATTTTGTTACTTCTCGGTGTGTTTATGACTGGCTTTACATTAAAGGTTAGTGCTAGCGACGTAGTTGTTAGTGCTTTTGTTCAGGCGCCAATACCAACTGTCCCGGCTACTATAATTACTCCTGTTGCGAACGCTCGTTTTAACGATTCACAAACTACAGTTTCTGGTACTTGTGCAGCTGCGGATATGGTGAAGCTTTATCGCAACAATAATTTTAGTGGTGCCGTACTCTGCGCCATAGACAACACATTCCAAATCCAAACAGCTCTTTTTGAAGGGTCTAACGATCTACAGGCTAGAGTCTTTAATATTACTAATGACGAGGGTCCGCAGTCACCAGTTGTAAGGGTGTATTATGACGTTCCGGTACCCTTAATACCAGGAACAAACACACCCGAACCAGTTACTTCTACTCCAGCAATTGTGCCGCAGTTCATGATTTCTGCCGAGAATTTATATAAAGGCTACAAAGTTGGCGACACAATTGAGTGGCAATTAGGTGCTGTTGGCGGAACAGCGCCCTACGCTTTTAGTATTAACTGGGGAGACGGAAACACCTCGATCGTAAGTAGGCGAGATGAGGGAGTGTTTACAACCAAGCATGTCTATAAAAAAGTTGGCAGCTATAAGGGAAGTTATGTGATTAGAGTGACTGCTTCTGACGCAAACGACAAGTCGTCGTTCATACAATTAATGATAATTATACAAGATAGTAAAAACGTATCTAATAGCATACCAGCAGTAGGCTCCACCAATAACACTACTCCGACTCTACCCTTTAATATGCAGTTATTTTGGCCTGCTTATGTCGTGACATTTTTGATGGTTGTAAGTTTCTGGCTCGGACAACGCCGAACATTGGTTAAGCCGAAGCACAGACTTCATGCGCATAAAGGCTAGGATATTTAGTAAATAATATGAGTATAGATAAGGCCTATTATATTAAAACGAACAGTTTGGTAGCTATCTATGGTGCTATAATTTAAGGGATTATGCTTAAAAAAATCAAATCCATTAGCCATAGGGCAATCAAGAAAGCGGTCAGTAAAAGCTCTTCCGAGCGATATATCGTTGGCCTTGATATTGGTACTGAATTTGTTAAAGCTTTAGTTGGCAGAATTAATGATGATAATATCGAGATAATTGGTTCTGGTCGCGCACATCAAGAGTTCAGTGCGATGCAAGCAGGAGCAATTGCCAATATATCTGCAGTTGTGGCTAATTGTGACAAGGCTTTAAATGATGCCGAGCAACAGGCTGGTGTAAGTGTTAGGCCTTCTGTTATTGGTATAGCCGGTGAGCTAGTAAAGGGCACTACATCGACAGTTCGTTGTCGCCGCCGTGACCCTAATAAAGAACTTGACCTAGATGAGATTGAGCGAATTATTGGTCTTGTGCAAAAACGAGCAGAAGAAAAAGCGAAAAAACAATTAATGTGGGAATTGGGCGGCAAAGATGTCGAGATTAGACTAGTAAACAGCGCGCTAGTTGGAATAGAAATAGATGGCTATCCTGTCACTAGTCCGGTGGGCTTTAAGGGCAAAGAAGTTGTGGTTCAGTTGTATACGGCCTTTGCGCCGATGATACATATTGGAGCGCTAGAACGAACAGCGCAAGAATTAGACGTTGATTTGTTAGCACTTGCTGCTGAACCTTTTGCGGTAGCTCGATCGATGATTGGTAATAGTACAGATACTTCTATGAGTGCAATATTAATGGATATTGGTGGCGGTACGACAGATATTGCCGTTATTAATGATGGTGGAGTTCAAGGCACAAAAATGTTTGGTATCGGTGGACGAGCATTCACACGCGCCATTGAGCGTGAACTGGGTGTTAGCTTCGATGAAGCCGAAGAGCTGAAGTTGGCATTAGGCAACAACAAGACCCCAAGTAGTAAAACGAGATCTGTAGAATTAGCACTAAAGAAAACATTAGATGTTTGGACAAGTGGAGTTGAGCTGGCTCTTGCTGAATTTACTAATCTAGATAATCTGCCTCATAAAATTTTGCTATGTGGAGGCGGATCGTCGCTTGATATGTTGGTAGATAAGTTAACCGAGTCTAACTGGTATTTACAGCTACCTTTTACTCGTAAACCTGTCGTGCAACACATAAAGCCAAGTCAGGTTGTGGGTATCGCCGACAAGACGGGCGATGTAATTGACCATACTTTTATTACTGCAATGGGTCTGCTTAGAGTTGGTCTAGACACTGTTCATCAACACGATAGTGATATTTCTGGTAGTGCTTTTCGTGAGCGAATTGATAGAATGTTAAGAGCATGAATATGAAGACAGATTTATTATTTACCGGTTGTCATTTATCACTAGACTTCAATGTTAAATGGTCAAAGTTAAATTCTACCGAAGGGAGAGTATAATGGCAGACACTACCAAAGACACTATTTATATAGATATTGACGACGAGATCACTAGTATTATTGATAAAGTACGAGCTAGTAAACATAAAATTGTAGCTTTAGTGTTGCCTAAAAGAGCGGCAACTCTGCAGAGTATAGTTAACATGAAGTTGCTAAAACGAACTGGCGCCGAGACAGACAAAAGAATAGTTCTAATCACATCTGAGGCTAGTCTTTTGCCACTAGCTGGAATAGTTGGTATGTATACTGCTAAAACCCTACAAAGCAAACCAGTAATTCCTAGGTCACCCGATACTTCTAATGATGCTGATAGCCTGGATGATGACGAAGAAGTTGATGAACCAGAAATTGACAATAAAAAGAGTATTGGCGAGCTTTCAGGTTATGAAGAAGAACCAGTTGATGACGAAGAAATTACTGGTTCTAAAGACGCTGAAGAGACTATAGAAGTAGATAACACTAGCTCTACCGATAAAGAAGTAGAAGAAGTATCTAAAAAGGCTAAAAAGAATAAAATAAAGGTCCCTGATTTTGAAGGTTTTCGTTTAAAGCTATTTCTTGGTATGTTTTTGATAATTGCTTTGATAGTTGGTTGGTACTTTGCATTTAAGGTTATGCCAAAGGTTAGTGTCGTGGTCAAGACAGATACTAGAACTGTGACGAGTAGCCTAAACTTTTCTGCTCAAGTTGACATAAAGACGCTAGATGTTGATAAATCACTTGTGCCTGCTGTTGTTAAAGAGCTCAAAAAAACTGACACCGCAAAAATTGCAGCCACAGGAAAAAAGAATGTTGGCGAAAAAGCCGTCGGCACTATTACACTTAAAAACTGCACAAAGGTTGATGGTGCATTAGTCATACCTTCTGGCACTAGTGTGACTAGTTCTCCGTATGTTTTCTTGACTCAAGCAGATGTTTCTCTTCCACCTAGTAGTTTCTCTGGCGGCAACGCATGTTTGACGGCAACCAAGACCGTGAGTGTTGTTGCGCAAAACTCTGGCGGTCAATACAACCTCAAGGGCGCCCGATCATTTGTAGTATCAGGATATTCTAGCGTGCTTGGAACTGAAAGCGATATAGCGCTTGGCACAGACAAAAACATCACCGTTATTAGTCAGCAAGATATTGATGGCGCAAAGACCTCTCTATTAGATAAAAGTAAGGACACCGCTTCAGCTGAGCTTTCAAAGACGCTCACTAGTGCTGGACTTTCATCGCTACCGGAAACTATCCTAGGTGCAGACCAAGTGATAACTACCGTACCTAATGTTGGCGATGAAGCTGCTGACGTTACGGTCACATCAGTAACTTCATACACAATGCTTGGAGTTAAGACGGATGATCTCAAAAAATTAGTTGACGTAGATGCCAGTAAGCAAATTGACATAACCAAGCAACCAATAGTTGACTATGGTCTAGATAAGGCTGTTTACCGTATGACTAGCAAGCGTTCGGCAAACGACCAGAGCTTATCGTTCCAGACAGTATCTACTGCAGGCGCCAAGATTGACCCTGAAGCTCTTAAAAAAGAAATTATCGGTAAGAAAAAAGGTGATGTTCAGCAGATTGTCGGCAATCACCCAGGTGTTAAGGATGTTGCAGTTACTTTTAGCCCGCCATGGGTATCGACTGTTCCTAATAAAACAGCTAGAATAACTATCATATTTGAGCAAACTAATTCCAATGGTAAATAAATCAATCATCGCGCTGGATGTGGGAAGTAGGCGGGTTGGCGTAGCTCTTGCTAATACGGTAGCAAGGTTAGCCAGTCCTTTGACTACTATTGATCGCAAAACTAGCGATGTCTGGACGTTATTGGGTAAAATTATCGACGAGAATAAGGTTGATATCATTGTGATTGGCTTGCCAAGAGGAATGTCTGGCCAAGAAACCGAGCAGACTACTTTAGTTCGTCAATTTGCAGAGGACTTCAAGTCTAAATTTAATTTAGATTATAATTTCCAAGACGAAGCCGTGACTTCAGTAATGGCCGAAGAAGAGCTGCAAGCAAGAGGGGGTTCCTATACTAAGGGAGACATTGACGCACTCTCAGCTACCTATATTTTAAATGATTATATTACCGAAAATTACCAGCAGGAAACAAGATGAAGAATTTTATAGCCGGCAAGTCTAATAAGACAAAGTTACCTAAAACTGTTTTAGTCTCTGGATTGATACTCGGCCTTATTGTTATAGGGGTTGTTGTTGTGGCGAGGCGAGTTTATATGGACAATCTAGTTGCAGTAAACATAGCTAGTGACGAGAATGTCGTTGTCGCTATACCATCGGGTTCGTCGCTAGAAGAAATAACAACTATTTTAAAAAATAAGAAAATTATTCGTGCCGACTGGGCCTTTAAGAGATACGTCATTAGTCATGATTATAGTAATTCATTAAAGGCTGGTACATATCGGTTTAAGCTTAGCCAAGACACAGGGTCTATAGTCAAGGATTTGGTAAACGGAAAGGTAGACGTTACTTTGTTTACTATATTTCCGGCACGCCGGCTTGATCAAATTAGACAGGATTTTATAGACAAAGGATTTGCGACTGCAGAGGTTGATCTGGCACTCAAGCCATCTAATTATGCTAGTCATCCCGCCTTGGTGGACAAGCCAGCATCGGCAAATCTAGAGGGTTATTTATATCCTGATTCTTATCAACGTACTGCTGACACTACAGTTAAAGTTTTAATCAAGTCTGCGCTTGACGAGATGGCTAAAGTTTTGACGCCAGACGTCCGTACAAGTATTGCAAAACAGGGCATTAGTACATACCAGGCAATTACAATCGCATCAATTGTCGAGCAAGAGATACCTTCATCAGCTTTAGAAGATAGGAGAATGGCTGCTCAAGTTTTCTTAAAACGCATTAAATTAGGCATGCAACTTGGGTCTGATGTGACTGCGTTCTATGGCACCGCCATCAACAATCAGCCGAACTCAGTATCATACGACTCACCCTATAATACTCGTATACATTCTGGCTACCCGCCAAGCCCGATTGGCAATGTTTCTAGTAGTGGTTTGCTGGCTGTTGCAAATCCTGCCGACACAGATTATTTGTACTTCGTTGCTGGTGACGATAATATTACTTACTTCTCACGAACTCTTGCTGAGCATGATGCAAATGTCGCTCAGCACTGCAAAATACTTTGCAATTAAGCCGTAGTTGTCTAAATTATACGATTTTTGATGAATATTGATCAAAGCGCTTAAGGTTGATTAAAAACCTGGCTATGATACCATATATGTACGGTGTTGTATCTGTTGATAGAGCAGAAACACCATAACCTGAGCCAGTTTTCAAAACGATTGCCATAAGGGCATTCAAGATTTAATAAAGGCTCATAACGTCGGTAATAATCGACGGGAGAACCCTCATTCGTATACAAGACCTAAGCTTAACCAATAATATTGGGCAAGTATGGAACAAATTTAATCGTAAAGTTACTCGTCTGACCTCAAAAAAGTTACGTCGGCGAGCTGTTCGCTATGGAGTAATCGGCGCCAACGTATTGATTTTATTGTCGGTCGGATTATTGGTTTTAAATAGTTCATCATCAAGCTCTTCGACCAGAAGCAGTGTAGTAGACCCAAACTCTAATACTCAAGCTGTTGTAAATCCGTTAGATCAACTTTCTTCTGCTGATATTGCAGTACAGGTTGCTAGATTAACTAATTTGTATGAAGTAACATCAGTTACTAACAACGCGGACTCTCTCAACTCTTTGCTAGCAATTAGTGCGTCTGACTTATCTATAGTAACCAAGCCTCAAGTTGTTATGACGGCCACTAAATCATACAAAGATATTCAGTCTTATGTGACTCAAGATGGGGATACTATTAGCGGATTAGCAGTTAAATTCGGCGTAACCTCTGATACTATTCGCTGGTCAAATGGATTGCCATCTGGAGATGTCTTAGTTGTTGGGAAGACTCTGTCTATCTCTCCGATTAATGGAATTGTTTATGAAGTTAAGGCGGGAGACACAGCAGACAAATTAGCATCTAAGTTTAGAGCTAATAAAGATCAGATTGTAGCATTTAATGACGCAGAAATTGGCGGTCTAGTAGTCGGTCGTAATATAGTTATACCAGAAGGCGTACAGGTGCCGGTTTATCAGAATTCATACGCCAGTGGTTTTGCATTTGGCGGCTATGCGGCGATATATGGATTTAACGGATATGACTATGGCTGGTGTACTTGGTATGTGGCCAATCGAAGAACAGAAATAGGTCGTCCAGTTCCGAGCAATCTAGGAAATGCCTATAGTTGGTATGTTTTAGCTCAGAGAGCTGGAATGCCAACTGGTAATGTTCCGGCTGTTGGTGCGGTTGCGGTCAATCAGGCTGGTAACCACGTCTCGGTAGTAGAGGCAGTAAATGACGATGGTAGCTTTTGGATTTCAGAAATGAATGCAGGTGGCCAGGTATCTATAACCGATCCAACTAGAACAGGTGGTTGGGGTAGACGCGATTATAGGTTGGTGCCAAGTGCTGGTTCGTTAAAGTTCATCTATTAAATAGTTGTACGGGTTCGGTCGATTAGACTAACGATATATTAACTATTTAGCGCTATTTACAACATCCGACTTCCGACTTTTAACTTTTACCCCTATAATAAGAGTATGTTTGTAGATAAAGTTGATGTTTCGGTAACAGCTGGCGATGGCGGAAATGGCTATCTCGGCTTCAGGCAGGAAAAATTTGTTGATAGAGGCGGTCCTGATGGTGGCGATGGTGGAAACGGTGGAGATGTAGTTTTCGTCGCAAGTCGTAACCAAAACACACTCGCTACTTTTAGATTTCAGAAACAACTTTTAGCCGAACCAGGCAAGGGTGGCTTTAAACAGAAAATGCACGGCCGTAGCGGTCAAGATCTTATTGTTATGATTCCTGTCGGCACAATGGTATTTAATGAAGCGAGTGAACTCGTAGCTGACTTAGCACAAGACGAGCAACGCGCAGTTATAGCAAAGGGCGGTAAAGGTGGCTTTGGTAATGCTCATTTCGTGTCTTCTGTTAGACAAGCGCCAAAAATAGCTGAAAAAGGCGAAAAAGGTGAAACTTTTAACCTTACTCTAGAAATGAAGATGATTGCAGACGTAGGTGTAGTTGGCCTCCCTAATGCTGGCAAGTCAACATTACTTGGTCACGTCAGTAACGCGCGTCCAGAAATCGCCGACTATCCATTTACGACTATTAGACCGAATCTTGGTGTTGTCGATATAGATGAATCCACAAGTTTATTATTTGCAGATATTCCCGGCTTAATTGAAGGCGCTAGTTTAGGCAAAGGCCTGGGTGATGAGTTCCTTCGTCATATCGAAAGAACCCGCGTACTTATACATATGATCGACGCCTACGGCGATATAGAATCAGCCTACAATACTATTCAAAAAGAACTTAAAGACTACAAAGTAGACTTAACTACGCGACCTCAAATTGTTGCCCTAAACAAAATTGACGGTTTAACTGACGAGGATGTTACTGCTAAATTAACTATTTTACAGTCTCTAGTGCCAGCTGAGACTCCATTATTGGCTATATCTGCCAGCAGTGGTAAGGGTGTTAAAGAGTTGCTTTATGAGGTGAAGAGTATCTGTGCCAGAAGAGCCGAAGAAGTAGCTACCGAATTAGCCGAAGAAGTTCCAGTTTTGCGACTACCAGAAACAGAAGACAGCTGGAAGGTTACCCGCGAAGACGATCGCTATGTTGTAACAGGGCGCAAGATAGAGCGATTTGCTCAACGAACTGATTTCGAAAGTGCTGCTGGCGAACAGCGTCTCCGTGACATTATGCGTAAGATGGGTATTATGCACGAATTATCACGCCAAGGCATCGAACCAGGTCAGAAAATTGTTATCGGTAATTCCGGCAAGCTCGAGTACTAAAAGTAACTAGCCAAATAACTAACTGAGTAAATAGCGGCTTATTTGTTATTATAAGAGCTAATGCTAAGAAAACATTTTCACAACAATATTCTTGTAGCTGTTAGTTCATTTTTGCTTCTAACCGTATTTTTTATACTTAACATTAGTCACGTACATGCTTCTGAAATTGATAATACCTGTGGCGAGGGACAGTTAAAGAATTTTGCTACTGGTCAATTGCCAAAAAATGAATACGATATTTATGTGAAATTTGGCAGGCCAACAGACATAGCTCAGGCTACTATCTATGCTCATCCTCAAGAACTAAATGAATATCTACACCCTGATGCTTGCAAAGTAATTGGTAGAGGAATAGTTAGCGGTACGTCTTGGACGAAGTTGGGTAGCATTAAACTAGACCAACCAGTGAATTCAGGAGTTATAGTATTGGCCTCTAATGTATTACAGGGAGGGTTTGATGCCGGCGCTCCAACGGTAGTTTTTGTGGCTCACGATAATAATATATGTGAATTTGTTACAGGTTGCGTCGTAGACTACCAGGGTCAAAAAATGCGCCTTAGCCCTCAAAAGATTTCAATTTCGTCCGATATTTTAAAGCTCGGACTTCTGAGATCGATTAAAGATGAAGCGGTAAAGCAGGTGGTGTATAGCGTAGACGATAGGCCTGCCTACACTAGCGATAAGTTATCTGCTTTTAATTTAAATTATGTATCTGGCGGAGAGCATATTATTCAACGGACAGTAATATTTGAATCCGGCCAAACCTTAGTTGACACAAGGACGGTACAAAGAGGCGCATCCTATGACTTGAAGTATGCCGTAATAGCTTTTATATATCATAGATTGTATACGATAAGTTTGCTCGGTGCGATATTCGTAGCAGTCCTGGCTATATTTATCGCATTAATGGTGGCTAGACATATTCATCAAAACCACGCCTGGAGAATGACGCACATTTTGTCCAGAGATTTTAAGCAAGCACTTGGTGCGGGGCCACAAACAGATATAAAGAAAGAAACAAGCCTGCAGTTTTTGTGGCGAATTCGTAACTACATCATATCTTTAATGGTATTTATGTTCGCGGTATTTATGGTTAATGCCTATGTGATAACTTTATTTACTGTTGATGGCGTTAGTATGTTTCCTACTCTCAAAGACAGGGATCAAAAATATCTGTATAAGGCGCCTAAACTTTTAGCTAAAATCAACAAAGGTATATATTTGCCGCAAAGAGGTGACATTGTTGTTATTCAAAACGTAGAGAATAGTCTATTTACTGATAATACGACCAAATCAGAAAGTTATGTAGTCAAAAGAGTCATTGGTTTGCCAGGTGAGAGGGTAACTGTTAAGGACGGTATTATAAAGGTATACAATGACCAATATCAGGATGGTTTTGAGCCAGACACTACATTTAACTGGATAAAGGATTTGCCAGACTCAAAAGATTATTTATTGGATATAACCTTAAAAGCGGGTGAGCTATTCGTTTCTGGAGACAATCGGCAGATGTCATTTGATTCAAGAAGTTATGGGCCAGTAAACGCTGAGCAGGTAGTCGGCAAAGTCTTTTAAACTCCCGCACTAGCTAGGACTTAAAATTTTAAGTGCTTGTGGTTATATGATGTTAAGGGTATTGTTAAGCTTATAGTACGCATATTAAAAGGAAAAATATGAAAAAAATATCTAAAGATCAATCCGGAGTAGTCAGTCACGTCATGGTTGCCTTAATAGCGGTAGTCGTAATCGGCGTAGTTACTATTGCTGGCGCTAGAGTATATCAAAAAATGTACGGTATCAATGCTCACGCTCTCGGCCCGATAGCCGCGCCGGCCCGTTTACCCAAGTCCGCACCCTTACCAAAACAATTAACTTGGGCTTTTTGTGGCGTTAGCCCCGATGATCCTAGCGCACAAACCGCCGCCAACAATATGCACTCAGTCGCTGGCATTGATGCAACCATGGGGCCGTGCCTACCATATGATAACTACAATCCCGCTGATACCGGAACAAGATACGACACACCTCAGAACTATATGCGATTATTATATATAAATGCCAAGGCTGGCATGAAAACTATTATCTACGATCAAAGGTTATGGGACGATAATCCATTCGTTCGTGCCGTCGCCTATAGTTATTGGAAACCAGTCTATGCCAGTATTGCGGCATGGGATATGGGTGATGAGTTTGATCCGGCTACTGATCAATGGAAAACATTAGTCAGTCGTTGGAAAATTATGATAGACAATACCTTGCCTCAAACTGGAATAAAACCATTCACAAACCATACGTGGATACATGATGGAATAGGTAAGGGATTGATTGACTTACCGTATAACAACTGGATGCTTTCATTTGACCAATATGACTACGATCAAGGCGTTACATTGGCTACCAAATACAATAATGAGCCAAACACAACTTTGATGTGTGCGGTAAACGCTCTTCAACAGCTAGGATTACCGACTGTAGCACCAACATATATTGTAAATACTATGATCAGACTAAGAACAGCAGGATGTGATGCTTTCTTAATTTTTGGTGGTCATATTCCATATGAAAAACCAGGCGTGACTGGTCCATTTGGCACATCATCGCTTGTAAATCCTAATGGAAGCGCAACTTCATGGGCAACGGCTGTTAAACAGGGTTCTCAGCCATAGCTAAAAAGTAAATAGAACATTACGTGACTTAATTAGGTGTAAAGAGAGAATTAATGTCACATAAATGTTAAACTGACTGTATGGCTGAGACATTATATTTCTACGATCTTGAGACTAGTGGGTTTAATCCGCGCGAACAACGGATTATGCAGTTTGCAGGCCAGCGTACCGACCTTGATCTTAAACCTATAGGCGAGCCTCACAATATACTTATTGCGCTAAGCGAAGACATTCTGCCAGATCCTGATGCTATATTAATTACCGGTATTACTCCCCAACAGACAATTGCCGAAGGAATCTCCGAAGCTGAGTTCTTGAAAATTTTTAATAGTGAAGTAGCACTGCCTGGTACGATATTTACTGGCTATAATACGATTAGATTTGATGATGAGTTTATGCGCTATAGTCATTACCGTAACTTGTACGATCCTTACGAGTGGCAGTGGCGTGACGACAGAAGTAAATGGGATCTGCTCGATCTAGTTCGTATCACTAGAGCTCTGAGGCCTGAAGGTATTAAGTGGCCATTTGATGATGACGGTAAGCCGTCTAACCGTCTTGGCATGCTAACAAGTATTAATGAACTTGAGCACGAAAACGCACACGATGCACTGAGTGACGTAAGGGCATCCATCGATTTAGCAAGATTGATTCACGCTAAGCAACCTAAACTTTTTAAATATTCATTGGCTAATCGTAGTAAGCAAAAAGTAGCCGAATTGGTGCTGGCGGGCAAACCTTTTGTCTATACATCTGGCAAGTTTGATACTGAATACGAAAAAACCGCTGTAGTTAGCGTTGTCGCAAAAGGCGATGACAGGCAAGGTGTAGTAGTCTTTGATTTGCGTTTTGACCCCAACGACTATAAGGATATGTCGGTCGAAGAATTAGCCGAGGCGATGCGTTGGCATAAACCGGGCGAAAAGATCGCTTCGATACCAGTTAAGACGATTAAGTTCAATCGCTGTCCAGCCGTTGCACCAATTAGTGTGCTCAATACAGAGGTAACTAGCAGGCTTAAAATAGACATGAGCCAAGTTGCAGCCCATCAAGAAGCGCTAGCAAAGTTGCCGGATTTTGCTAACAATATACTTAAGGCAGTGGCGTTATTAGATAAACAGCAACAGACAAGTCAATCAACCGAAGAGAGAACAGTCGATGCACAGATGTATGATGGATTTATGGGAGATAGCGACAAGCGGCTGATGGCTAAACTTAGGACTGTTAATCCGAGTGAGTTTAATGATTATCTTGATGATATTCAGGACAAACGACTAAAAAATCTCTTGCCATTATATAAAGCTCGTAATTATCTTAAGAATTTGACTAGTGACGAGCGCCAAGTATGGGATGAGTTTAAGAATGCAAGATTATTTTCTGGTGACAATGATAGTCGTATGGCCAAATTCATGAAACGTATAGAAGTGCTCAGAGCTTTGCCCGCCACAAACGACCAACAACAATATCTTTTAACTGAGTTGGAACTTTACGGTCAAAGTTTGCTTCCTAGCTCCTAGATTTTTAGCGACTAAAGTCCGCAACAATATGTTATTTGCATAAGCAGCAACAAATTGTATAATCACAAAAATACAACGCTCAATATATTGCAGGATGTGATAACCTAAATAAATTACAAAGCCTAAAAACACATAATGTGAATTAGTAAAAATCTATGGGTAGACCAGAATATAACCAAAGGGCAGATTTGCCAGCAAATAGAGAATTGCGAAGAGCTTTGTCTGCGCATCGACCAAAGTCATTCGGTATTAGAAGATTATTGGAGGACCAGGACAATATCGGCCTTACGGCTGTTTGGGACGGCCTGCAATCTGCTAAAGATATTCCGGACACTCTTGAGCCAAGGTTAGAAAAAGGCGTAACATTACTGCCAAAAAGAGTTCTGGGCGCACAACTAACAAGGGGTCTAGTTATAGGCCATCGTCTTGGACAGGCTCATACCGAATTTGAGCGTGACCAGAAGCTAAATACAATTAGAGAGCCATTAGTTGTTGAATTAGGTAGAACTGCAATATTACGTCGTAAAACTGTCTATGTGCCAGTTATCAGTGAGGAGTTAGAGATTGAACGCGAACGGCTGTTTCATATTCTAGAAAAAGCCGGATTTAAGGGTGCACACAAAAGTTTGAGCAAGCCACTGCATATAACTTTGGGTGAGGCTAGTAAGCCAATATCTCTAACAGAAGAACGCCACGTTAGACATTCTATCGATGACACTCTTGGTGACAATCAGTTCGTTCAGTTGCAGGAATGGGAAACTTATCCTTCTGTTGACCAGCTAGACGGCATAAATCCTGACGATTTTTAGTATTCTTTTCGCCCTAGGTACTAGAAAAATTGTTCATTTTCTGCTAAACTAGTTCGACTTATGAGCGATTTTATTACAGTTAAAGGAGCCCGAGAACACAACCTCAAGAATATTGACGTCTCTATTCCGCGGGGTAAGTTAGTCGTAATTACTGGATTATCTGGTTCTGGCAAATCGTCGCTAGCATTTGACACTATTTATGCCGAAGGTCAGCGTCGCTATGTAGAATCACTTAGTTCTTATGCGCGTCAATTTTTGGGGCTGATGGAAAAGCCTGATGTTGATCAAATTGACGGATTGAGTCCTGCTATCAGCATCGACCAAAAATCAACAAGTCGAAACCCTAGATCAACAGTAGCTACAGTTACAGAAATTTATGATTACCTGAGGTTGCTTTTTGCACGTGTTGGCATACCTCATTGTCCTACTTGTGGCAAGCCAGTTGAAAGGCAAACATCTACAGCAATTGTTGATCAAATTGCTGGACTTAATGTTGACGCAAGATTAATGATATTGGCGCCAGTAGTAGCCGACAAAAAAGGTGCCTTTGAACATATTCCAGAGCAATACATGCGTGCAGGATTCGCTCGAGCCAGAGTTGATGGCGTTGTATATTCGCTAGATGAATTCCCAGAACTTGATAAAAGTTATAAGCACACTATTGAGATAGTTATTGATCGATTAGTTAATAACGCAGATAGCAAGAATCGTTTAGTTCAGAGCGTAGAGCAGGCTTTGGAAATAGCTGACGGTAAGGTTAAAGTTATGGATGCCGATTCTAGCGACGAGCATATCTATAGTTTGATGTACGCCTGCATAGACCACCCTGCAATTGCAATTCCTGAATTAGAACCACGAACATTTAGTTTTAATAGCCCACACGGTGCCTGTGCAGTTTGTACCGGTCTTGGATCACGAATGGAAGTTGACCCAGAGCTAGTCATGCCAAACGGTCGACTTACAATTGCCGAAGGCGCTATTCGTCCATTTAATCGTATAAATACTGATGCTTGGTATACCAAAAAACTACAAGCGCTAGCCGACAGTTATGGTTTTAGTTTACATGTTCCAACTAGCGAGATTTCTGCAGCCAATATCGAGAAGATCATGTATGGTACGGGTGATCAAAAATATAAAATTGCGCTAGCACCGGGTCGTAATTTTGAGACTACTTATGAAGGCGTCGTGCCAAACTTAGAGCGACGTCATAAAGACACAGAGAGCGACTTTATGCGCCGTGATATTGAGCGATTTATGCAAGAGCGTCCATGTCATGCTTGTGATGGATTACGACTTAAGCCAGAAATTTTGGCAGTAACTGTGGCTTCCATGTCTATTATGGATATTTGTAATTTGTCTATTGATGATGCAGTTAAGTTCTTTAAAGATATTAAATTAAATGCAAAAGACACACAGATATCGGTTCAGATTCTAAAAGAAATATTGGCGCGTCTAACGTTTTTGCAAGACGTTGGGCTAAATTATCTTAACTTGCTGCGCAGTGCAGTTACGCTATCGGGTGGCGAAGCTCAGCGTATCCGGTTAGCTACTCAGATTGGGTCTGGCTTGATGGGTGTGCTTTATGTACTTGATGAGCCGTCCATTGGACTGCATCAGCGAGATAACTCACGCTTGATAAATACATTGAAGCACCTGCGTGATATTGGTAACAGTGTAATTGTAGTCGAGCACGACGAGGATACTATTCGCACTGCAGACTATCTGCTAGATATTGGTCCAGGTGCAGGTATTCATGGCGGACATGTTGTCGCCAGCGGCTCACCCGAAGAAGTTGCAAATAATCCCAAAAGTATCACTGGTCAATATTTGAGAGGCGTTAAAAAAATAGCAGTTCCAAAACGCCGTCGAAAAGGTAACGGTAAGAGCCTTGATATTAAAGGTGCACGCGAAAATAATCTAAAAAATATTGATGTTACGATTCCACTCGGTCAGTTAGTTGTAGTTAGTGGTGTTTCTGGTTCTGGAAAGTCTAGTCTAATTAACGATATTTTAGCAAAAGAATTATCAGCTCGATTGATGCGTACTAGCAGTGTGCCAGGACGACACGACAACATCGAAGGCATAGAACATTTAGATAAAGTTATAATAATCGACCAATCACCTATTGGTAGAACACCTCGTTCAAACCCAGCAACCTACACAGGATTATTCACGCCTATTCGTGAGCTTTTTGCCTCAACTCCAGAAGCTAAATTACGTGGATATAGCGCCGGTCGTTTTAGTTTTAATGTTCGTGGTGGTCGTTGCGAGAATTGTTCTGGCGATGGAATTATCAAAATTGAAATGCACTTTTTGCCAGATGTTTACGTGCCGTGTGAAGTATGTAAAGGGAAGCGGTACAACCGCGAAGCTTTGGAAATACACTTCAAAGGCAAATCGATAAGCGATATTCTTGAAATGAACTGCGAAGAAGCTTTAGAATTTTTTGCAAATATTCCTTCAATTGCGCGTAAACTTCAGACTATGGTAGAGGTTGGCCTGGGCTATATTGCTCTCGGGCAGCCGGCTACAACACTGTCGGGCGGTGAAGCGCAGAGAATCAAATTAGCAACGGAACTTTCACGAAGACCAACAGGTAGAACTCTTTATATCCTAGACGAGCCAACCACTGGATTGCACATGGCAGACGTAGATAAGTTGCTAGGTGTGTTGCACGCGCTAGTAGATACTGGCAATAGCATGATTGTTATCGAGCACAACCTAGATGTCATAAAGTCAGCGGATCATATTATCGACATGGGGCCTGAGGGTGGAGCCGGTGGTGGTATTATTATTGCTCAAGGCACGCCTGAACACATAGCTAAGGTTAAAGCCTCATACACTGGCCATTATCTAAAAGAGCATTTAGCTTAGTCTTGTTTTTTGCTAAGTAGTTTACGGGTTATTAGTTCTTTGCCAACGTGATAAATTGTTGGTCCCATTGTAAATACTGTAGCAAAGATGACCGCAGGTATTATGTATTTATCGATATTAGGAACTCTATTACCAAGCCAGACGCCGAGTAGGATTATTGTAAGACACCACATAAATGCACCAATTATATTGTAGGTCAAAAATTTTATACGAGACATTTTGCCAACACCTGCAACTACCGACGAAAAAGTTCTGACTATCGGTACAAAACGAGCCAGGACTATAGTTTTACCGCCGTGTTTTTCGTAAAAATCAGAAGCTCTCGTGATGTATTCCTCACGGAATAGTAAGCCGTCTTTTTTGCGAAAGATCTTTTTGCCAGTTCGTGATCCTATTTCGTAACCAACTTCATTGCCGAGAATTGCAGAGAGTATAACTACGATTAAAAGCAATGGAAGTGGTAGTTTTCCTTGAGCAACAAAGAACCCAGCGGCGAATAGTAAAGTGTCGCCTGGCAAGAAGAAGCCGAGTAATAGACCAGTTTCAGCAAAGATTATTAAGCCTATTAATAATATGCCGCCGCTTTCAATTATGTGTTGTACTTCAAACATTTATACTAATTCTATCACATACCCCTTATCAGAGCAGACATTTTAGTGTATACTGTTACGAAAGTGTTAAGGAGTTAATGTGAGCGGACAAGATATTTCGTTATTAGTTGCAGAGCGAACCGTAGAAGGTAAAGCCGTAAAAGGCCTAAGAAAGACAGGTATTATTCCTGCAGTTATTCATGACCACGGTCAAGAATCTAAAATTATTCAGGCACCTTATTCTGATATTTGGAAGGCCTACCAGCAAGCTGGCAAGCACCACCCAGTAACATTGAGCTTGGGTTCTAAAAAAATCATGACAATTATTAAAGATATTGATATTGACCCAAAAAAGCATGAACTACGACACGTCGTTTTCAACGCAATCAAAATGGACGAAAAAGTTGAGACAGAAGTACCTGTGCATTTAGTTGGAGAAATTCCAGCCGAAAGAGCCAGCCTATTAGTTATTCGTCAGCTTGACCACGTTGTTATTGAAGCGTTACCTAAAGATTTGATCGACTCACTTGAAGTAGATGCTAGCAAGCTAGTAGAAATCGGCGACAAGATCTTTGTAAGCGACATAGTTGTCCCAGCCGGCGTAACTATCTTAACCGAAGCTGAACACCCTATTGCTACTGTAGAAGAAAGCAAGGCTCAGATGTCAGAAGAAGCAGCTGAAGAAGCTAGCGAAGAATCTGCTGAAGTTCCTTCTGACCACGGTTCTGCTGAACCAGCAACTCCAACAGAATAATTAACTCTTATTCTTGTATGAATCCACCACTTTGGTGAGACCAAAGTTTGGCGTATAGACCATTCTTTGCGATAAGATTTTTGTGGGACCCTTCCTCAACTATCTTGCCGTCATCCAGCACAATGATGCGATCCATTTTTTGTATCGTACTTAATCGGTGGGCAATAACTACAGTAGTTTTACCCTCCATTAATTTCCACAAAGCATCTTGAATCAATACTTCACTTTCGCTGTCTAGGGCGCTAGTAGCTTCATCCAATATAAGAATAGGTGCGTCCTTAATGAATGCTCGAGCAATAGCGATGCGCTGTTTCTGGCCGCCACTGAGTTTGATCCCTCGCTCACCAACCAAGGTCATATATCCGTTAGACAATTTAGCTATGAATTCGTCAGCATGTGCCTTGCGTGCGGCGATGTCTATCATTTCCTGGCTTACATTGTCAGTTCCGTAACTAATGTTTTCTGTTAGAGTTCTATGAAATAATAGCGGCTCCTGAGGCACGTAACTAATAGAGCGCCGCAAATCAGCTTGAGGCATGTCGGTTATATTGCGACCATCTATTTCTATGCTTCCAGACTGGATGTCCATAAAGCGTAGCAATAATTTTGTAATACTTGTCTTGCCGCCACCACTTGGACCGACTAGGCCGATTTTTTCTCCAGCTTTAATATTTAGTGTGAAATCTTTGAACAGGCTATGATCGATATTAGTTTCCGGGTACCAGAAAGTCATTTTGTTAATAGACAGTTCACCGTTTGTGGCTTTGAATGGCTTGACGCCTGGCTTGTCAGATATTTCTGGTTTTAGTTGGAGTATTTCGGACATATCGGAAGAGTCACCAAAAACGCGTGTGAAATTTCGAAAGTTTCCACCAAGATCCCATAATCTTTTTAATATGGAAGTAGTGTAGTTTAGCGAAAGATAAATTATACCTATTTGTATTTTGCCTTGCACGGCTAGACTAGCAGACAATACTAGCACTATCACATTAATGCTGCGCTGAATTGAGCCTGTGACTAATTCGTGGTTCATATTTATAGTCATAGTTTCAGTAGATCGCTGGTGAACTTCGTTAGATCTTTGACTCATTCTTTGTCGTTCAAAGTTTTCGCTAGCAAATGATTTGATGGCTAAGATATTCGTAAAACTATCGGCTAATTGACCGGTACGTTTGGTCTCTGCTTCAGCCCAGCGACGATTGTACGGAACTTGTCGACGACGGTACAGCCATACAATTGGTGTATATATAGCACTGATGACTAGGATTGCTATTGCGACTTGAGGTACGCGGGGCAGAAGTATTACAGTCGTAAATGTCAAAGACACAAGAAGCTTGAACACGTTCCAAGTTAATGGGTCAGTCAGTCTCTCAAAAGAACCAATGAACTTATTGCTCTGGCTAACAAGAGAACCAGCAAATCTGTCAGAATAGAAACGGTAGCTCATGTTGGTGAGGTGATTAAATACTGTAGTGTTGAGGTCGCGCATAATAGCATCTTGGGTGCGCCAAAATCGTCTAACTACTTGGTTCCACATAAGTAATGCAAATAACTCCAAGCCAATAATTATTAATAAAGTAGGCATGAGCTTGGCTATGGTTAATTCGGCGGTATGGCCTTGGGCTAATTTTGTTAGGATGCCACTAATAAGCAATGGCGACAGCATGTCTTCTGCTAGCTGAGCAAGAACCATGCTTGGATATATAATCGCCATGTCGCGTTTATATTTACGGGCGTGTTGCCAGTAGATATGCAGAGTGTTACGATTTGTTGACATTTTTTTCATAGCTTACCGCTCCCTTTGGGCGGCTGCTTAATATATAGGTATTTGCGTAAGTTTTTAGTTTTTTGGCTTAGAGCCCGCAAGAATGAGGACGCATAGGTGATTGTGATCTGTACATTTTTTTGCGTCCTTTCCTTTACGTAATAGTAGTGCTTATTATACACCACCTGTCAACAGATAGCCATAATCTGTTATAATAGAGCTATAATTATGGAAAAAATCATACTATATTATATCTTTGTGCCGATTGCCGATCCGACGACTGTTATGTTCTGGCAAAAAGCTTTATGTGAAAAGTTGGGCCTTAAAGGTCGGATTCTAATTAGTGGCAAGGGAATTAACGGTACATTGGGCGGTAATCTTAAGTCACTAAAGGCCTATAGAAAAATCATGAACGAACATCCATTGTTTTCTAAAATTGTCTATAAATGGAGCGACGGCAAGGCAGATGACTTTCCGAAACTAAGTATTAAAGTAAAATCCGAAACTGTGACGCTAGGTTGGGAACCAAATGTAACAACCGATGGCGTGATTGGTGGCGGTAAACACTTAAAGCCTGAGCAAGTACATGAACTTGTAAAAGATTTTGGTGACGATGTAGTATTTTTTGATGGTCGTAATAAATATGAAGCACAGATAGGTAAGTTTAAGAACGCTGTCGTCCCTGATGTCAATTCATTCAAAGAATATATTGCTGAACTCGATAAGCCAGAATACGACGAAATTAAGAAAAAGAAGGTTGTGACTTATTGTACTGGCGGTATACGCTGCGAAACACTATCTGCACTAATGATCGAAAAAGGCTTTGAGGACGTTTATCAAATTGATGGCGGTATTGTTAAGTACGGCGAAAAATTTGCCGATGAAGGCTATTGGGAAGGCAAATTATTTGTTTTTGATAAACGCATGAAACTTGCATTTAGTGATAAGTCTAAGGACATTGCAGTCTGCGAAGTTTGCGGGATTAATACCAGTCATCAAGTTAATAGTACGAATATTCGTCGACGCCTTCATATCGTTTGCGAAAATTGTACATCCGAAAACTTAGTTTTTGCGGAGTAACGTGAACGCTGATTTAAAAGAAAAATTAAAGTTATTACCCAAAACTCCAGGCGTATATTTTCATAAAAATGTTGCCGGAGAGATTATTTATGTTGGCAAAGCTGCGGTTTTAAATAATCGTGTTCGTCAATATTTTCAGAAAAGTCGAACGCGTGACGCCAAGACAGAAGCGCTTGTAGCAGAAATTGCTGATACAGATTGGATGGAAGTTGAGAGCGAGCTTGAAGCGTTATTTCTTGAAGCAGAGATGGTGCGTCGCTATATGCCTCGCTACAATATTCTACTGCGCGACGACAAATCACTTAGCTATATACGTATAGATTACGACAGTGATTATCCTACGGTAACTATCACCCGGCGCCCATTAGACGATGGCGCAAAATACTTTGGGCCTTATTTTAATTCGTTGTCTGTTCGCCAGGCATTAAAATATTTGCGCAGAGTTTTCCCATTTGCAACCAGTAAATCTGTAGGGCAAAAACGAGCAAATTTGCACTATCATTTAGGATTAGATCCAGGACTCGAGGAGGGCCGAACTAGTATTAATGAGTACAGATCTAACTTGCGTGGATTGATTAGTTATATTGAAGGTCATAAAGACAAGCTAATCAAATCTTTAGAGCGCGACATGACAAAGCAAGCAAAGAATGCGCAATTTGAGGAAGCTGCTAAAACACGTAACCGATTATATGCACTCAAAAATTTAAACAAACAAGTAGTGTTTAGCGACAAAGAGTTCATGGATATTAGTAAGGATCATGCACTTAACGAGCTCGTTGATTTACTGCAACTAGACAAATTTCCTCGTAGAATCGAAGGTTACGATATCAGTCATATGAGTGGTACGGATGTCGTAGCGAGTATGGTCGTGTTTACTAATGGCGTTAGCGACAAAGACGAATACCGAAAATTCAAAACTCGAATTGACCACAATAATGACTTTTATAATATGAACGAAACCATTAGCCGTCGCCTGTCTTTGCAAGGTCAGACCTTGCAACCTGCTCAGTCTTTGCAAGGTCAGACCTTGCAATCTGCGCTAGGAAAGTCCTCTCACAAATCCAAGAATGCCTGGAAGCTAAAATTACCAGATTTAGTGCTGATTGATGGAGGCAAAGGTCAATTGGAGGCTGCAATTAAAGCGCGAGACGTCGCCGGACAAAGTGACTTAAAGTTTATTGGGCTAGCTAAGCGCGAAGAACAAATCGTCATACAAAAACCTAAAATAAAAGGTCTAGTAGAGCATCCTGGCAGTAACGTTACGGTCAATCAGACTACGTTAAAGAAGTTGAACGGTTATGTCACTGAAACAGAAGATTTTATATTAATTAATTTATCCCACAGAACAAACTTAATTAAGTTACTGCAAAGAATACGCGACGAGAGCCATAGATTTGCCGTTAGTTACCACTCGACACTCAAAAGAGGGCGCCAAACTGCGAGTGTTCTTGATGATATTCCAGGATTTGGTCCAGCAACTCGCAAGAAATTATTAAAAACTTTTGGCTCTATTAAGATGCTTGGACTTGCCAATAGAGCGGAAATCGAGAAAATAATTGGAATTAAAAAAACCGAACTGTTATTGGCTAATCTACCAGAGCCTAAATCCAAATAAATTAAGTACTGCAGGGAGTCTCCCTGCTAGATCAGCTAAACAAGGTTACTGCAGGGAGTCTCCCTGCTAGATTTTTTGCGGGTGAGTCGGGGTGGGTGTTGCATCATCAGGTAAATCGAGTATACTAATTTACTGCCATGAATTCATTTTTCTCGGCGGAGTTTTTCAAGGAAAACCGAGCTAATTTACGTAAACTTTTTACTGGTACGGCGCCAATCGTCTTAACGGCTAATGGGTCGTTGCAGCGTGGTGGCGACTCTTCTTATAAGTTTCATCAGGATAGTAATTTTTGGTATTTAACCGGCATCGATGAACCCGATGCTCTGCTCGTAATAGACAAAGATAGAGAGTATTTGATTGTTCCAAAACGCGAAGGCGTGCAAGAAGCTTTTGACGGCTCAACCGATTTTGATGAGATAGCTAGAATATCTGGAATTGAAGCGGTTTATGGCAATAAGGAGGGTTGGGATCGCTTAACTAAGAGGTTGAAGAAGGCTAAACATATAGCCACATTGTCTGCCGCCCCAATCTATATTGAGCATTATAGGATGTTTGCAAATCCTGCACGTCAGAAATTAATGGACAGAGTTAAGGAAATAAACTCAGAAATCACCATGTTAGATTTGCGACAACATCTCGCAAAGTTACGAGTCATCAAACAGCCAGCAGAGATTTTGGCGATGAAAAAGGCCGTCAATATAACTATGGCCACTTTCAAAGATGTGGCACGAAGCCTAAAAAATCTAGACAATGAGTTTGAGGTTGAAGCTAAGTTGTCATATGGGTTTCGAAATCGAGGGGCAAGTGGACATGCATATGATCCAATAGTGGCCAGCGGACTTAACGCTACGACTCTACATTACTTAAAGAATTCCGATACTCTAAACAGTAAAGAGCTTTTACTAATCGATGCAGGTAGCGAAGTCGAGCATTATGCCGCCGATATAACTAGGGTTTTTGCTGTAAATGAGCCAACAAAGAGACAGCAAGCTGTGGTAGACGCCGTAATAAGCGTACACGAAAAAGCACTAAGCATATTGAAGCCAGGTGTGATGATGAAGGACTACGAGACCCAAATTGAGGCATTTATGGGTGAAAAGTTGCGAGAGCTAGGCTTGATTAAGTTAATAGACCATGACTCGGTGCGAAAGTTTTATCCTCATTCGACATCTCACTTCTTGGGCTTAGATGTGCATGATGTAGGGGACTATGACCAGCCTTTAGAGGCAGGCATGATATTGACGGTTGAGCCGGGTATTTATATACCAAACGAGAATATTGGCGTCAGACTAGAAGATGATGTACTGATTACTACAAAGGGCCCACTTATATTTAGTAAGAATTTACCATTCGTTTTGTGATAAAATATATCTAATGAAAAGTCCGTTTTCGCGTTTTATAGTTAGATGGTTTATTTGTGCCTTAGGCCTCTGGGTAGCGGCCGGCTTATTAGGTGACCGTGTATCTTATGATAGTCGCATCGCAGTTATAGTAATTTCGGGCCTCATACTCGCCGCTGTAAACACTTTCATAAAGCCTCTTATCGTAATCATGTCGCTGCCAGCAATACTATTTAGTCTGGGATTATTCATGATAGTCATAAATGGTCTAATGGTAATGCTGGTAAGTAAATTTTACGCACCCTTGCATATTACGAATTTCGGAGCGGCTATGCTTGCAGGTATGGTCATTGGCTTGGTAAACTACTTAGTAACTACAATATTGGAGAAATCATGAGCATATTCAACTACATCACTATCGGTTCAACAATATTACTGAGCATTCTTATCCTCATACAAACTCGTGGTGCATCACTCGGAGCAGGCCTAGGTGGTGGTGGCGAAGTAAACACGGTTCGCCGTGGGTCAGACAAGACTCTTCACCAAATCACGATTACAATGGTTGTCATCTTTGCAATGTCCCTCATCATCAGTCTTGTATCTTAAACCACTAACCTCAGTTAGGATTCGGTAATATGTTAAACAGAACCACACGACTTCGTTGGCGCAGACGCTTCAGGATAAAGCGTAGGCAAGTTGAAGGTATTAGCACGGTAGCAGAAGAACATCTTGACCGACATTTATTCAAAAGAATCGGTCGACTGTATTTTGTGCGTCGATTTATTTTCACCTGGATATTGTTGTTAGCATTATTGGCTATTGTTTTGTTGTCGCAGATTAGAAGGCTCGGTAATCATTATCAAACACTTCAGCCTGTTCCAGGGGGTACTTTTGTTGAGGGTATGGTCGGTTCTTTTACGAATGCTAACCCAATATATGCATCTAGTAATGTTGATAGTAGTGTTTCTAAGCTGGTTTTTTCTGGATTATTTAAGTACGACCAAAAACATAATCTAGTTGGTGATTTAGCTGAAAGCTGGACTGTAGATGAGCGAGGTGTGCATTACGTGGTAAAGCTTAGGCCGCGTTTATTATGGCAGGATGGCTACCCATTAACGGCGGCTGACATCGTATTCACTTATAAGAGTATTCAAAATCCCGATGCCAAGTCACCATTAGCTAGTAGTTGGCAGGGGATTACTATTACTGCAAAAGATGCTCAGACAATATATTTTGATCTTCCTAGCGCTCTGAGCTCCTTCCCTCTGTCAATGACAAACGGTATTGTGCCAAAGCATCTACTTTCGGGTATTGCCGCCTCACAACTGAGGTCTGTTAGCTTTAATACGATTAAGCCAGTAGGTTCTGGTCCATATAGGTGGGATGCTGTGGAGGTAAGTGGTGAAACTCCAGAAACTCGTATGCAACAGATCGCATTACTGCCAAATGATAATTATTACGGGGGTAAACCTTTATTAAATAAATTTGTCATCCGATCTTTTAATAGTGATAAACAACTTCAGACGAGTTTTAATAATCAAGAGCTTAACGCAATGGTCGGGTTATCTTCAACGCCTAAAGAACTAGTCAGCAAGGCTAATATTTATGAATATAATATTCCTCTACTCAGTGAAGTTATGGTATTTTTGAAAAACTCTAACGAAATACTTAGGGACACAAAAGTTAGACAAGCGTTAACACTGGCTACAGACACTACTAGTGTATACAAGAGTTTGGGTTATCCGGTTCTGGCAGCTAAGGGGCCTATGTTGTCGTCACAATTCGCCTACGACAAAGCACTAGATCAGCTAGCCTATGATCCGTTATTGGCCGGCCGATATCTTGACGAAGCAGGCTGGAAAATCGGCGCAAAGGGCATTAGACAAAAGGATGGCAAGCCGTTAACATTCAACCTATATTCACAGAATAATCCAGAATACACTAAAGTGACCAATATGTTAGCAAGTCAATGGAAGTCGGTTGGTGTAGATGCTCAGGTTGTTCTACAGCCAGACAATGAGTTGCAAGCGACAATTTCTTATCATAGCTATGACAGCTTAGTCTTTGGCATAAGTCTTGGTATCGATCCAGATGTCTTCCCGTATTGGCATAGCTCTCAGGCTGATCCGAGACTTCAGAACCGTTTGAATTTCTCAGAGTATAAATCTGGTGTGGCTGACAAATCTCTCGAGGCGGGCCGTACTCGTTCTGATCCTAGCATACGAAAAGTAAAATATCGTCCGTTCCTAGAGGCGTGGAGAAACGATGCTCCGGCTATAGCGCTGTATCAGCCTAGGTTGTTGTATATATCTAGAGGGCGAATATTTGGATTTGATCCTACTAGTTATAATAGTGGCACTGATCGTTATTCTAATGTCGATAAATGGATGATACACGAAGCCAGACTTCAAAAACCTAGAACCACAAAAAATTTATAGTTTGTTGGTGTTGGCTGACTAATACTCATATACAATTAAGTGGTAATTAACATTTTAGGCGCGAGTGGCGGAATTGGTAGACGCGCTAGCTTCAGGAGTTAGTGGGGGTAACCCCGTGGAGGTTCAAGTCCTCTCCCGCGCACCAATATTAGGACCGGTCGCAAGGCCGGTTTTAATATTGGTAAATGTGCAGACTTGAACTTCCAGAATTAAGTCAGCCTGCTGATGTGGAGGTTAGCCCGCGCCCAAACCGAACTTGCTTTGCTATGCTAATTTTTCTTGCTCTGCACGTTCAGCTGCTTCACGTTCAGCTGCTTCAAGTTTAGCTGCTTCAAGTTCAGCTTTAGCCTTATCCTTAAACTTTGCATCAAGATATGGAATTGCTCTGCCTGTTTCTGCAGCCGCTCCCCTCAGTAGGGCATTGTAAATTACTTCGGCTTGATGTTCGCGCATCGTGACGTTATCACCAATCACACCGTCGAAATCAACCATTACATGGGCGCCGTCAAAAATAGTTCCAAACCTATCTTCATCAAGTAATTCATCAAATGTTTCGATTGAATTAAAATCCTTCTTTTTTTTCTTTAGTTCTTCAACTGCATCTTCGGCTTCTTCACTGCCGTCTTCCACCAATTTATCGACTTTTTTCTGGGCTTCTCTGCCTTCTCGACTTCCCGTGAACCAGATCGTCTCTATAACGACTTTACCGGCCGCAATTTTTTCTTTTAATAGCTTGTCTACTTTTTCAAAATTACCAGACGAATCTTCAATTATAACAAGTTTTAATGGCGGTTCAGTTTCGTCGTCGTTTTCATGGGCCTCTACAATCGCAGCAAGTTTTAATGGCGGTTCAGTTTCGTCGTCGTTTTCATGGGCCTCTACAAACGCAGCAAGTTTTTCGAACTTATCACCGGCTACGATGTAGTTAGTTTTGTCTCTAATAAAATCATGTCGTTCGACTCTGTTGGGAACAGCCTCTTGCAAATTAGAAATTAATTTTCTGACTATTCCTGACTTAGAAATTTTAGCATCTTGGTAGCCTGTGGCTGCAACATCACCGGTAGACCAAATGTTTAGCGATTTTATCCTTCCCTGGTATTTTGCAACTAATTCTGGCATCGTATCAGATATGTCTGGAGCTAACATTTTACTCATGTCTATGCCATGAAGACCAGTTATTATTTGGCCTCTAAAATTATCAAAACCTACAGAATCAGTTTGTTCATTTTCCATAAATTTTTCCCATAATCTAGTGGCGTATTTGTTATAGTCCATATCGCCTTCTTCCTCGACTTTTGATTGAAGTTCAAAAAAGTACTTACTTAAATCAGGTGATGGCTCGACAGGTTCTATTGATGGATCGTATTCGGTCAAACCTTTTCTATTTCTAGCAGCATCAGCTGCAGCACTTATGAAGTCTCTTGTTATGAAGTCTCTTGGTTGTGGCGGTTGTTGTTCCATGACACAATAATATCATGATTTATTGGTTTATTGGCTACCCTGGCGTAGGCAAAGATTATTGTGCAAAAAAGTTGAGCCAATTATTGGTTTGTCCGCATATTGATGCTGATGATTTCCTTACTAATGAGAATAAACAGAGCTTGATAGCCGGCAAGTTTGGTAGTCACGACAGACTACAAAAGCTAAATAGAATATGCAAGAAAGTTAAAATCCTGCTAGAAACTAATGACTGTATTACTGTAGCTGATTCGTTGCCCGACCAAGCTTCTAGAAATTTTGTAGTCAATTATTTTGGTAAAAATGTCAGGTTCATACTAGTTAAGTCGTCTGATTCTATACACCATGGTCGGCTTACGGCTAGGTCAGACCATTTTTTTACCCATGAATTAATAGAAGATTATATCAAGAATAATTGGCAGGAAATTGATGAAGACAACATGCCATGTACAATTCTTATAAATGAGCATAAAAGTGAGGCAGAGTTAATTAAGGCTTTACAAGAACTTATATAATTTTTAATAAATAGGGGACACATTGGATTTTAAAAAAGAACTAGAATTTGCCAAAACAATCGCAATAAAGGCAGGCGACATAATGTTGCAATATTTTGATGGGGATCAAAACACGGAGATTAAAACTGACGGTACACCAGTGACAATTGCCGATAAAACAATTAACCGTATGGTAATTGATGAATTACGACAAGACTTTACTGGTGATGGTGTGGTTGGCGAGGAAGAGAGCAGTGCTGAATATGGCATGGGTCGGCGCTGGATATGTGATCCAATTGACGGCACCATGGCCTACACGTACGGCTTACCTATCTCTATGTTTTCTTTAGCACTAGTTATAGATGGCCTACCGACACTTGGAGTCGCCTATAATCCTTTCATGAAGCAGATGTTTTGGGGGATCAAAGGCCGTGGAAGTTTTTGCAACGGAAAGGCTCTAAGCGTTTCTAGCCTAGATATTAATTCTGGGATAGTCGCGATTCCTCCTAATATGACGAGAGTTTATGGCCAGGCTCCAGATATAACCAAATTACTGGCATATAAGCCTCAGTTAGCAGTATTTGATGGAGCGGTTCATAGGAGTTGTTTGGTAGCTAGTGGACGATTAATCGGCTTTCCTCATCCAGAAGTTAAGCCTCACGATGTTGCCGCTGTCCATGTGATTATTGAAGAAGCTGGCGGTAAGGTTACAGATGTACACGGCGGTAAGCTAGATTATAGTAAGCCTTTCGTCGGAGCAATATTGTCAAATGGTGTGGCCCACGAGCAATTACTGTCACTTTTTGTGTAGATCTTCAGTCTTATCAATAGTAAATATAGATTGTTTCGTACTATAATATTGATATGAATATAGAACCAATAGCAGATATCGGGGTAATGGGGTTGGCCGTTATGGGCCAGAACTTAATATTAAACATGAACGACCACGGGTTTGTTGTGGCTGCCTATAACCGCACGACAAGTAAGGTTGACGATTTTATTAACAATGAGGCAAAAGGAACGCAAGTAGTGGGCGCTCATTCTATTGAAGAGCTGGCTAGTATGCTCAAACGACCACGCCGAGTAATGTTGATGATAAAGGCCGGAGACGCAATAGACGATGCTATTGAGGAACTGCTGCCTCACTTAGAAAAAGGCGATATTATTATTGATGGCGGTAACACCTTATTTACCGACACTATCCGCCGAGAAAAGTATGTTACTTCTAAGGGCCTACTATATATCGGAACAGGTGTTTCGGGTGGCGAAGAAGGTGCGAGACGCGGTCCGTCAATTATGCCAGGAGGCTCACCAGAAGCTTGGCCTTACGTTAAAGACATATTTCAGAGTATTGCCGCTAAAGTCGACGATGGTTCGCCATGTTGCGAATGGGTTGGCGAGGGTGGAGCCGGGCATTACGTCAAAATGGTCCACAACGGTATCGAATACGGCGATATGCAGTTAATCGGCGAAGCTTATCAGCTGATGCGTGATTATTTGGGCATGTCAGCAGGTGAAATGTCAGATATTTTTGCAGAGTGGAACAAGGGCGAACTTGACAGTTATTTGATAGAGATTACAAAAGATATTTTGGCTTTTAAAGACGAAGACGGTCAGCCGCTTGTTGATAAGATTTTAGATGTTGCCGGTCAAAAAGGAACAGGTAAGTGGACGGTGGTTAACTCGGCCGAGCTCGGTCAGCCGGTGACCTTAATTTCTGAGGCAGTTTATGCAAGATGCGTTTCTTCCTTCAAAGATCAGCGCGTAAATGCTAGCAAGAAATTATTCGGACCATCGACCAAATTTAGTGGCGACAAGGCAGAGTTTATCGAACAGATTCGCCAGGCTTTGTATGCTTCAAAAATGATTAGCTACACGCAAGGCTATATGTTGATGCGCGCAGCCGCTGAGGAGTACGGCTGGAACTTGAACTACGGCGGAATCGCCTTGATGTGGCGAGGTGGTTGTATTATTCGAAGCAGATTCCTGAGTAAGATAAAAGATGCCTTTGACCAAGATAAAGATTTGGCTAACCTGCTACTCGACCCATTCTTTATGTCTGCAATCGAACAAAATCAACAAAGTTGGCGTAGCGTAATTGCTAGTGCAGTCCAAAGCGGTATCCCTGTGCCAGCTATGAGTTCCGCATTGTCGTTCTTTGATGGCTATCGCACATTATCTTTGCCAGCTAATTTGTTGCAGGCTCAACGCGACTATTTTGGTGCTCACACCTATGAACGTATCGACAAACCAGGCGAAGTATTCCACACGAACTGGACAGGCCGCGGTGGTACCACGAGTTCTTCTAGTTATAATGTGTAGGAATATTCTATAAACAGACAAATTATTGGGGATTTTTCGGTAGACTATTGTGCTATTATGTAAGTTATAGTACTAATGTTTTACAGTCGATATTTATGAGTAAAGTTGCACACTATTTACAACAACATGTTATTGGCGAGGTTCTAACTACGCCAGATATACGACGCTATTTTTCTACAGATGGCAGTGTTCTTGCGTCTTTGCCCAGCGTAGTAATGTATCCGCATAACGAAAACGATGTACGTAAGACCGCCAGATTTACATGGCAGCTCGCAGAACGAGGTAGAGTTATCCCTATAACGGCTCGCGGCATGGGCACCGACCAATCTGGAGCAGCCATAGGCACCGGCATCATCATGGTCTTCCCGGCTCATATGAACAAAATCCTCGAGCTAGACGGCAAGACTGGTCTTGTCACTGTCGAGCCTGGGCTGAATTACGGCAAACTACAACAGACGCTTCATACTCACGGTAGATTCTTGCCTCCTTTTCCTTCGTCTCTTGAGTACAGCACAATTGGCGGGGCTGTTTCAAATAACTCTGGCGGTGAAAAGACGATTAAGTATGGCAAGACTAGGGATTTTGTAAAAAAACTTAGGGTAGTGCTAGCAAATGGCGAAGTCATAGAGACGAGACGATTGAGTAAACGAGAGCTCGATAAAAAGCTTGGCTTAACAACTCTAGAGGGTGAAATTTACCGTTCATTAGATGCTCTTATTGAAGAAAACAGTCAACTTATAAAGAACTTTCGACTTGATGTAAGCAAGAATTCGGCTGGCTACGACATTTTTGATGTGAAGCACAAGGACGGCTCCTTTGACCTTTCCCCGCTTATAATTGGTTCGCAGGGAACTCTAGGAATCGTTACCGAGACTGTATTGTCGACTGCACCACATAATCCAGACACAACAGTTATTGCAGCCTTATTTGACGATATTCAGGTGGCCGAGCAGGTTATACTTGAGCTTCGTAAATTGTCGGAATCACCTAGTGCTATCGAAATGGTGGACGAGGCATTGTTGAATTTTGTCGACCAGCAAAACCCTCATCAGCTTAAGGGTGTGTTTACTAAGCCTTTTCCTAGAATTGTTTTGTTGATAGAGTTTGATAACTTGAACTCAAGACTACAGAGTAAAATGGTTAAAAAAGCGACAAAGATACTTAAGAATAATCAGGTTGTCTACAAAGTTGAAACTGAGGACCTAGCCAAAGAAAAATTATGGAAAATCCGCAACTCATCTGCAATTTTATATAGTCATTCAGACGGTGGAGCAAAACCATTGCCAATAATAGAGGATGGTATCGTACCTGTTGAGAAATTTAGCGAATTTCTAGCTGGTATATATTTGCTATTTGAGAAATATAAACTAGTACCATCAGTTTGGGGTCACGCCGGAGATGCGAACTTGCATGTTCAGCCAATATTAGACCTAGCATTAGTTGGTGACAGGCAGAAGATTTTTAAATTGATGGAAGAATATAGCGAGTTAGTCATAGGTTTAGGCGGAAGCACATCAGGTGAGCACGGTGACGGTAGGCTAAGAGCCCCTTATCTCAAGAAGCTCTATGGCGATGAAATTTATGCTATCTTCCAGAAAATAAAACTGATATTTGATCCTTATAATACAATGAACCCAGGCGTTAAGGTGAATGTGTCGATTGACGAGATTAAGCCTTTGCTTAGGCAAGAGTTTACAATTAATCATGCTCAGCATCTACCTCACAATTAGTATATGAAGGCATATGACTTAATAGGATTAATCGGCGCGATATTTCTGCTTTTTGGATTCTATAGAGTTACTATTGGCAAATGGACCAACAAATCACTTTGGTACGAGTTAGATAATGTGATTGGACCGGTGCTACTCATAATCTACCAGCTACACCTACGCGCGTATATTAGCGTGGTTCTTAATGCAGTTTGGGCAATTGTCGCATTTAAGGGCATTACTTCCTACGCTGAAAGATTTGTTACTGCTCGTAGGTCAAAGCAATAGAGCTTGAGTTTTTGTCTAAAAAATAGTAATATAACAGAGTTATTATGACTGTGGGCGGTTGCCGACTTAGCGCGAGTGGTGGAATGGTAGACACGCTTGTCTGAGGGGCAAGTGCCGCAAGGTGTGGAGGTTCAAGTCCTCTCTCGCGCACCATAGTAATAGATTAGGGCGCTTAGCTCAGTTGGCTAGAGCATCTCGTTTACACCGAGAGGGTCGGGGGTTCGAGTCCCTCAGCGCCCACCAAGAATAAAACCGACCCTAAAGGTCGGTTTTTTCATGGCTTGGCGATGAAGCAAATGAACTGCTTCATTTGCGTGGGGCGAAGAACAGTCGGAGCCTTGTGCGCCGGTACTCGGCGCACGGCGAGACGGGGTCGACCGCAAAATGCAAGGCATTTTGATGGGTGACTCGAATGTCCCTCAGCGCCCACCAAAGAAAAATGCCAGGCTTTATGTCTGGCATTTTTCTTTGGTGATTCTGTAGGGTTACGGTCCACCGAATTGACGGCCTTGGCCGGCAATAGTCGGGAGTTCGTGTAGCGAGGCGCAAAAGAAGAAAGCGGGCCGAAGGCACATATTCTTCTCGGCCGAGCGGATGTAGGGAGCAAAGCGACTGATGTCCCACAGCGCAACCAAATAAAAATACCAGACAATTTGTCAGGTATTTAACTTTTTATACAATACTAGACTGACGGAAGTATTGACTTTAAATTTCTGAATTTCTTGAAGATGGTAGTCTGATGCAGCGGTTTCTCTCATTCTGAAAAAGGACAGTATATAGTTTATTTTTTCAGGTTCTAACGATAATACACATTTAGTATTATGCAGACCGGCGTTATGCAGCTCTGTGTTGACTACATCAATAACATAATCATTTATTACAGTATTATTAGTAATCACGCAAAAGATATCTTTATTCTCGTAAGTACTTTGGTTATTTTTGAAGAATTTCACTAAATCAGGAATAAATTCGAAAGTTATAAATCCTGGCTTGTTCGATCCGACATACTTAGGCCCAAATTGAGCTCCGTCTGTCTCCCCGTAAGGAAAAATTTTAATATATCTATATTGTTCGAATATTGGAATGAATATCAGAGCGGCTATTAGCAAGTTGCTTGAAAATCTTTTAGATAAAATCTTTTTCTCTGGCCATATATATGCAAAAGGAATGTATAGAAATGGGAAGATCATCAAGGCATACCAAGTCAATAACCACTCAGAAAATGTAAAAATAATTAACTGAATAATCGCAACTATAATTAGGAGCAAGTAGTCATTAATTAGGGCTTTTAACCTACCAGTCTTGTAAAGTTTTAGGAGTGCAATAGCAAGCAGTGCTCCTGCAAATAAGCCAAATTTTACTGCAATTATTATGTATATATCCTTATATGAGTGTATTAAGCCTGTAGATTGGCTGCTCCAAGATTGTAGCCAGTCCCGTATTTCGAATATGTTATTAATATTGAAATATATTGGCGAGAATATGATTGTAGTCACAAGAGCGGTTGTAGTTAATAGAATCCATTTTTCTATAAAATTCTTAGCAGTTTCTTTGCTGTTTTCATGCAAGTACATATATATACCGGCAATCAAGTATAGAATAGACGCTCCTACCATAAGATAAAATTTAAGCACTGATGGCAGAGGAGCTATGTTAACTTCTATCCATATTAATAAGAACGAAAAGTTTAGAGTACCTAGCTTTAGACTGCTTCTACTTGAGGATAGCTTCGTGTTGATTATTTCTGCGCGAGTAGCTTTATTTTTGTAGTGCATCCAGAGGTCATATATAAATACAGAAACAAGAATTGTGAGTCCAAATAGCTTGGCAGCTATTGAAAGCCCTATAACTATTCCTAAGACTGCAGTATTTTTTATACTTAATTTATTGGATATTTTTGCATGGTTTTTGAGGTATAGATATAAAGCTAATGTAGAAAAGAGGATGTACGTATTGTCTGAACTAGACATATTGAGAATGGAGAAGCTAAAAAGATAGCAGCTAAGACTGGCTAACACCGTGCCATACATTGAACGACTAAATGATAACTTTAATCTTAAAAGCCTGAAGAATACAAATAAATATATCGAGTTTATTACAATAGACAGTATTCTTGTTGCGAATAGAGCGTTCGTTTTAAAAAGTAAAATAATTGGAATACAAATAAGTTGTGAAAAGTGTGATTGGGCAGGACTGTCTGCATGGCTGAAGAAATTCCTGTAGCTAGAAAGATCTAGTTTAATTGTATTGATATCACCTAGCTCATCTCCTAAATAAGGCAGTTTGTGGGCTGCGTAAATCTTCAGTATTAGAATGTAGGCAGATAGTAGGAGTATTCCATATTTTGCCAGTTTATGTTTGTTTTGTTTTAGGAAGTGCATAATATGAATATAACATAAGTAGCGAATCATTATTCTGCATATACTTAATTGTTGTAACGAGTATAATGAGCTTATAAATAAGGAGCAATATGGGTACATTAATAACAATTTTGGTGGTTGGATTATTTATTATTCTAGTAAATGGTGTGAGGATTATTAACCAATACGAGCGTGGTGTTGTTTTTCGCCTTGGTAAGGTACTTCCTAATATCAAACAGCCCGGCCTAAGATTAATTATTCCTATTATCGACCAGATGCGTAAAGTTCCGCTACGTACAATTACGCTACCTATCGAGACACAAAAAATTATCACCAAAGACAATGTTTCGATAGATGTTTCGGCTGTTGCTTACTATCAAGTGGCAGATCCTATTAAATCAATTGTTGAGATCGAGAATGTTGTTTCGGCGACTTATCAGATTGCCCAGACTACCGTGCGTAATGTTGTTGGCCAGTCAACTATGGACAATGTATTGAGCGAAACTACAGAATTGAACGAAAAAGTTAAGTCTATTTTGGATATAGCTACCGAAAAATGGGGTATATATGTCAGTAATGTTGAGCTAAAGGACATTCAGTTGCCTGAAAGCATGCAACGAGCTATGGCCAAACAAGCTGAAGCCGAGCGCGAAAAGCGTGCCAAAATTATTGCTGCTGAAGGTGAAGCTCTTAGTGCCGCTAAGTTAGGTGAAGCCGCCGACATCATTAACGCTCATCCGATTGCGCTACAGCTACGAAACTTACAGGTGTTAAGCGAAATAGCAGTCGAAAAGAACTCGACCATCATTTTCCCAAGTCAATTCATGGACACAGTCTCAAGCGTCAAAGACTTCATGGCCAAAGAGACTAAGTAATAGTCAGTCAAAACTAGAGACAAGAGATGCCGGTAGATTTGCTAAGAAGTAGTAAACTTGAAAAACCCCCTGTTTTCAAGTAGAATACTCTGGTTACTAGCGTGGCTCTTTAGCTCAGTTGGTAGAGCAGGGGCCTGAAGAGCCCTGTGTCCCCAGTTCGAGTCTGGGAGGAGCCACCAAAGTAAAAGTCTCAGCCGTAAGGCTGGGGCTTTTTCTTTGGCCTAGGCTTTGCCTAGGGACTCGAACTGCTACAGTTCGCTAATCCCCCGTCGCCCTAGCGACAAACGGGCGGATTATACCTTAGTATTCTGGGAGGAGCCACCAATAAAACACTAGTCTAGATGTTTAAAAGTACGAGTTAACAGTCATAACATACAAAGAACTAGTAAACCCGTGAGAATATCGGATGAGTAAGAAGTATCAAAATACAATAATCGATCTAGTATATTCCAGGACGCACGCCAAAATAACACTGTTACTATTGCGATGCCGATATAATGCACCTGGCTTAATTTTCTTTTCCTCATGCGTCAAAACAAGTTGTTTTTGTTTTTAATGTCTATATATTTGTACTTTAGGATGCGGTCTTGTCTCTGTACGCACTTTTTGATACAATCTCTTGAGTAAACATGCGGGTGTAGCTCAGTTGTTTAGAGCGCGTCCTTGCCAAGGACGAGGCCAAGGGTTAGAGTCCCTTTACCCGCACCAAATAAAGTGCCCCGGCGTAAGTCGGGGTATTTTATTTGGTCTGTATTCGCGTTCTCTAACCCTTGGCCTCGTCAAAATCAAATAATAGGCCAAGTGTCTTCCTCGACCGCCTA
>JBAXJI010000004.1:0-58318 GCA_037137935.1 Candidatus Saccharimonadota bacterium
GCAAAAGAATACAGCAAGCTAAACGAAGCCCAAAAACTAGCAGTCGACCAAATTGAAGGTCCCGTGCTGGTTATAGCAGGTCCAGGTACGGGCAAAACTCAGTTGCTAAGCATGCGGGTAGCCAATATTCTACAGAAGACCGACACTTTACCTCAGAATATTCTTTGTTTAACTTTTACCGATTCAGCTACGGCTACGCTACGCAAAAGATTGACCAATCTAATAGGCCAGACAGCCTACGATGTCAGCATAAATACTTATCACTCTTTTGGTAGTGATTTAATTAGACGAATGCCAGAATATTTTGTCGATGATTCAGATATGCGGCCAGCAGACGATTTGAGCATTGACCAAACCTATAGAGATATACTGGGGAAACTATCTTATTCCAATCCTCTAAAATTTTCTACAAGAAATATAAGTAATATACGCTCCATGATAAGTGATTTTAAGCGAGCACTTATGTCGCCAGATGACGTTCGAGCTATTGCAGAAGCTAACCTAAAATTTATTAGTTCAATGAGCGAAACGACTGTGCGTATTTTGGGCACAATAAAACGAATGGACAAATCCGCTATACCCAAATTCGCAGAACTAGCCGAAGAAACTACAGACAAATATACTAGTGGCACTGAATTACCGCGAAACACTAGACCAATGCACGAACAGTGGCAAGAAGAGCTTGAACTTGCACTAGAATTCTTTGACGAAACAGGTAAAACAAACGAGATAACTGGCTGGAAGAATAACTGGCTGGCCAAGAATAGTAATGCTGAATTTATTGTCAAAAATGAGATGACGTCAAAAAAATTGTTGGCGATGGCAGACGTATATCAGGACTATTTAAAGTCATTAGAAAATCAGCAACTATTTGATTACGACGACATGATCATGAAAGTTATTAAAGGGCTGCAAACGAACGACGATTTGCGCTACACAATACAAGAGCAATATCAGTATATTATGTTGGATGAGTTTCAAGATACAAATATCGCGCAAATGGATTTGATTAATCTACTAGCCGATAATCCAGTCAATGAAGGCCGCCCAAACATCATGGCGGTAGGAGACGACGATCAGGCCATATACGCTTTTCAGGGTGCAAAATATTCTCATATGCTTGCATTTTATAATACCTACAGGGAAGTAAAGGTAGTTACTCTTGTAGAAAATTATCGCTCACATAAGGATATATTGTTCGTAGCTCATGGGGTTGCAGAACAAATCGAATCTAGACTTCATCATAACTTTACAGAAATCAGCAAAACACTAACTGCAAGCAACACCAGCCTGCCAAACAAGGCTGAGATTGAAAGGCGTGAATTCAAGACAGACCTAGCGGAATACGGATGGATCACCAGACAAGTTGGTGACTTGATAAGCGGCGGAGTAGACCCCAATGAGATAGCAATACTGGCGCCACAACATCGTTATCTTGAACCTTTAGTGTCGTTTTTTGCTAAAGCAGGCATAGCTATACGTTACGACAAACAAGAAAATGTTTTAGACAATCCAATAGTTCTAGAACTAACACAGATGTGCCACTTAATTACGGCAATCAACCGCGGCGACGACGAAACGGCAGGTAGTTTGTGGGCGGAAGTTTTAAGTTACGAATACTGGAATCTTCCAACTAGCACGATCTGGGAATTGTCTTGGCAGGCCAATGACGAGAAGAAGGATTGGACTAATATATTACTGGCTAATCCATCAACAAAAATGATTGCACTATTTTTTATTAGACTAGGATTTATCATTAAATCAGAAACACTAGAAACTATGTTAGATTATATAATTGGCGTAAAATCGCTCAATCTAAAAGAGAATGATGAAGACACCTTTAGTTCTCCATTTTACCAATACTATTTTAACGACAAAATGTTAGTCGATGAACCTACAAAGTTCTGGGACTTACTAAACAACTTGACTGTACTTAGACAGCATTTACGAGAATACAAACAGCAAGATATAAGTCCACTAAATTTGCATGATTTTATAGATTTTATTGTGGCGCACCGATTAGCAAATATTAAAATACTAAACACTAGCCCCTACAACCAATCAGATAATGCTGTACAACTAATGACGACATTTAAAGCTAAAGGACAGGAGTTTGAAGCGGTATTTGTGATTGCAGCGAACGATGAAGTTTGGGGCAGCAAAACACGAACAAAATCATCTGCACTTTCTGTCCCAGCAAATCTAAACTTCATAACATATGGCGGCAGCAACGATGACGAACGGCTCAGACTTTTCTTTGTAGCAGTAACGCGTGCTAAGTCAAAGTTATACATATCAAACTTCCAGGCTAGTTACGCAGGCAAACAAATGACTAGACTACGATATCTTGAAGAAAATGAAGACGAAAACGGCAAGACTATCAGCTTGTTACTACCAGAAAACATGCAAGATATAATTATTGACGATAGTGAAGCTCCAGAAATAGAACACCTAATGAGTTATTGGGAGAATAGACACACACAGGATATCAAAAATACCGATCTAAAAAAACTTCTAGTCCCTAGATTAGAAAAATTCCTACTTAGCCCTACGCATGTAAATAGTTTTATCGATACAACTTATGGCGGGCCAAAAAATTTCTTTGTAAATACAATACTGCGGTTTCCTAAAGCCCCAACCATATCCGGACAGTACGGTAACGCCTTCCACGAGACGCTAGAATGGGTTCATAACTATAATCGGAAGAATAGTTCGCTACCAACAATCAAACAGCTTCAAGAGCATTTTGAAATTAGAATAAAATCTAAAAAGATGTCAGAACAAGATACGAAACTTTTAACAGAAAAGGGCCAGCAGTCGCTTGCTATATATTACAAGCAAAAATCATCACAGTTTAATGCTGGAAATGAACATGAATTCAACTTTAAACATGAGGGCGTGTTTATCGATGACGCGCATTTATCTGGCAAGATTGACCAACTTATTATAAACAAAATAGACAAGACAATTGTCGTGGTTGATTTTAAGACTGGCTCAAGTTACAGCAGATGGACAAACGAGACAAAATTGCACAAGTACAAACAGCAACTATATTTCTATAAGCTACTTGTAGAGAACTCACATACTTATGCAGGATATAAAGTAGTCGATGCCTATCTACAGTTTGTCGAGCCAAATGACGACAATGAAATTATAGACTTGCATCTAAACTTTAATGAAGCAGAGCTAGCTCAGACCAGAAAACTAATCAGTAAAGTATGGCAACATATAATGGATCTAGATTTTCCTGCTACAACAAATTACGACGATAGCTATAAGGGAATGATACAGCTAGAAACTGATTTGATAGACGGAATCATTTAGTTAATAAAACACCCTGACTTTCATCAGGGTGCTTAGTACTAATAGCTAAAAGCTATTATTTTTTACGAGAAGCTGGCTTCTTGCGAGCCGGTGCTTTTTTGGCTGTACTTTTTGTTGTTGTCTTAGCTCGTGCAGATGTCGACTTAGCTCGTGCTGAAGTTGACTTAGCGCGCGAACTTGAAGACTTGGCTTTTACTAAACGTGTAGGGAATGTAGACTCATCTGCAAATACCATACCGTAAAGGTTAATACCTACAAGAGCGCCCAAGAATGGTGCTGATGCGTAAGCCCAGCTCCATGAATAAATACCTGCAGCTACTGCTGGGTTTAAGACTGCGTTTGATGCAAGTGATGCAACTAGAATACCGACGAACAATGAACCACCAATAATTGCCGCGTTCTTGCTTACTTCATGTTTTTGGAAGATCGCAGATGCAAAACCGAATGCAAAGATCATTGTACCAATTGCTTCTGCTGCAAATACTTTTCGTGAAAATTCAGTTCCGGCGACGCTTTCTAGGCTGTGGCCCAAGAAATACTTAATCAACGCGTAGGCAGCAAGACCGCCTAGGAATTGAAACATAATGTTTGCTACAGCTTTGAATGTAGAAATTTTTCTTACTGACCACAATCCGAATGTGATTGCAGGGTTTAGGTGCGCGCCTGAAAACGCGCCAACTGTTACTGTAAATAATGCTACTGTTCCACCCGCTGCTAGTGCTGCGAATAATGGAAATGATGTTCGACCTACGATTGTATAAACGACTAATGCTAGTGTCGCTGTTCCGATGAATTCTGCTAACAACATAGCGAGTTGTTTTCTTCCAAACATGATTGACCCTCCGTTAATTAATCCTATGGAATTAATCATAAATGCTTTTTGTGTTATATGCAAATATCAGTCAATAAACACAACAACAATCTATTTTTTTCTGTTAACAATTTATCAAAAAATTTCGTAAACAAATTCTATAAATTAACGGCGTAAATGACGACGCTTGAGACCTGCAACTTGTAGTCTTACTGACTGACGATCTATCATACCTTGCGCGTGTTCTAATGATACTTGATCTTTTGCTTCTAACTTAAGTTTGTGTGCGTAATCAAATGCTTTTTGAGCTTCTTGTTCGTTAATTTCATCTGCGTTATCGGCCTCGTCAACTAATACTCTTAACACATTATCTGCAACTTCAATTACACCGCCATTTGTAGCATAGTATTCAATCATGTCATCTTTGTCGGTTGCTTTTCTGCGAACACCAATTACGCCATGAGTTGCGACACTAATAAGCGGCATGTGACCTGGCATAACACCAATCTGACCTTCCAAAGTAGGAAGCAGAACTTCATAGACTTCTTCGCCGAATTTTACTCCACCGAGTGTAACTAACTCAAATCTGATCATCTTCCTAGATTTCTTTCTCTATGCAATCTGTCTTCAATTGCTTCTTTAATAGATAGGTAAGAGCCGGGCACATCGCCAACTACGAATTCTACACTAGCTGATTCAACAACTTCGATATCTTCACCGCGAATATATGCCTTGAATGATTCATGCTGCTGGGCAGTAAGAGCGTCGTTGAGGTTTGGTTCTGTTGAGAAATATGGAATTTGTTCAGACATTATTTCTTACTTTCTACTACTTCAGAAATATCACCCTTCATATAGAATGCAGACTCAGGTTTGTCGTCGTGTTTACCGGCTAGAATTTCTTGGAATCCTGCAATCGTATCGGCTAATGAAACATACTTACCAGGCATTCCGATAAATGGTTCAGCAACGTGGAAAGGCTGTGTCAGGAATCTCTGGATACGGCGAGCACGTGCAACTGTCTGCTTATCTTCGTCAGACAATTCTTCCATACCCAAAATCGCAATAATATCCTGCAAATCTTTGTAGCGTTGTAGCACTCGTTGTACTTCACGGGCAACTGTATAGTGTTCGTCACCGACAATTTCTGGATCAAGAATAGTTGAGCTTGAGTCTAATGGATCAACAGCAGGGTATAGACCGAGCTCAGTTAAAGCACGGTTCAATACGATAGTTGAGTCAAGGTGAGCGAATGTTGTAGCTGGAGCTGGGTCAGTTAAGTCATCGGCAGGTACGTACACAGCTTGGACTGATGTGATAGAACCCTTACGAGTACTAGTAATACGTTCCTGTAGCTGGCCCATTTCTTGAGCCAAGTTTGGCTGGTAACCTACAGCTGATGGCAAGCGGCCAAGTAGAGCTGATACTTCGGCACCGGCTTGAGTAAAGCGGAAGATGTTGTCGACGAATAACAAAACATCGCTACCTTTGTCGCGGAATCCTTCGGCAATAGTTAGACCACTAAGTGCTACACGTAGACGTGCGCCAGGAGGCTCATTCATTTGACCGAATACTAATGAAGTCTTGTCTAGAACGCCAGATTCGGCCATTTCATGATACAGGTCATTACCTTCGCGTGTTCGTTCGCCAACACCAGCAAATACTGAGAATCCACTGTGGAATTTTGCGATGTTATTAATAAGTTCTGTGATAAGAACTGTCTTGCCAACACCAGCACCACCAAATAGCCCTACCTTACCACCACGAGTAATTGGACAAATAAGGTCGATAACCTTAATGCCTGTTTCTAGAATTTCAACACTACCAGACTGATCAATCAAAGCTGGAGGAGCGCGGTGAATAGTTGCGCGTTCTTTGAATGTGCCTGGCTTGCCGTCAATCGGCTCGCCAATAACGTTAAACATTCGTCCTAATGTATCTTCACCGATTGGCACGCTAATGGCAGTACCAGTATCAGTTACGACTGATCCACGAGCTAGACCGTCTGTTGAGCCAAGCGATACCGCACGAATGCTTGATTCACTAAGATGTTGAGCAACTTCCATGACAACCTTAGTGTCGCCAACCATAACTTCTAATGCGTTATAAATAGCTGGTAAATGTCCGCCTTCAAATTCAACGTCAATAACCACGCCAACGATTTGGCTAATTTTACCGGTTTGAGTTTTGGCTGCTGTTTTGTCTGTCATAGTTGTTCTCCTTGTTCTTGTCTTAGTGCTTGCTTGTTTAGTTCGGTTGATTGATATAATTTCTCGTTTGGAATCTTGTTTTGGTGCCTGGAATCTTGCCCCTCAATAATCTGATAATTTACCATGTTATTTCATAGCCTCCGCTCCACCAGTAATTTCGGCTAATTCCTGTGTAATGGCAGATTGACGAGCAGTGTTAAAGGCCAACGTTAGGTCGTCTATCAAATCAGAAGCGTTGTCTGTAGCACTTTTCATTGCCATCATTCTCATAGAATGCTCAGAAGCCAAACTTTCAAGCAAGGCCTGCCACAATTGAACTTCTAATAATCTTTCTGTGACACTATCTAATACTTCTGCAACAGATGGTTCGAATGTAACTTGGGCTAACGAGTCGACGTTTTCTGTCGCCTCAAATCGTGCTGGCAACAAAGATAAACTTTTTGCTATCTGGACAATGTTAGTCTTAAATTCAGTATAAATAAGCTGCACATCGTCAACTTTTTTATCTGCATACATTCCCGACAACGAGCTAAGTAACGGTCGAACATCGTTTGAGGTAGGCTGGTCGCCGAAACCATCATAGGCTGCAACCAAATCAACACCCTCTAAACGTCTAGCAAATTGAGCGGCCTGTTTACCGATAGCAACTACTTGCGACTTAACACCGGTCTTGCTATCTTCCACAATGGCCTTTGCAAGTAATCGAATAACATTAGAGTTGTATGATCCGGCTAGACCTCTGTTACTCGTAATGACGACGTATAGTCTTGTTTTGATATCACGTTTTACAAATAACGGATGATCATTAACTTCAGTAATCGCACTTAAACGAGTTAATAGCGAATAAGCGGCCTCGCGATAGGCACGTCCATGTTGAGCGAACTCTTGTGCGCGGCGCATTTTACTAGCGGCTACTAATTCCATAGCCTTTGTGATCTGCTTAGTGTTCTTAACACTGCCGATTCTGCGCTTTAGTACAATAGTATTAGCCACTTATTTGCTCCCGTTTATTTCTTTTCTTCAAGTTTGTAGCTGTTAGCAATCTTATGTGCAAGCTTGATGATTTTTTCTTTAACTTTAGCGTCTGGTTCGGCGCCAGTGTTGATGACTTCAATCTCTTTAGCTAGTTCGTGCTTAATATCACGAAGTAGGTTAGCTTCTGCCAACTTAACTTTATCGAGAGGGATAGCGTCAAAGCAACCTTCACTTGCAGCTAATAGGGTAGAGTACATCTGCCAGATTCCATAAGGGCTAAACTGAGGCTGCTTGAGTAGCTCTGTTAATCTTTGACCGCGTTCGATACGATGTCGAGTTTCGGCGTCTAGATCGGTAGAGAACTGTGAAAAAGCGGCAAGCTCACGGAACTGAGCCAATTCGATACGCAATGATTTTGCGACACTCTTTACTGCCTTAGTTTGGGCATTTCCACCCACGCGTGAGACAGAAAGACCGACTGAAATAGCCGGGCGAATACCCTGATAAAACAAGTTAGTTTCCATGAAAATCTGACCATCAGTAATAGAAATAACGTTGGTAGGGATGTAGGCGCTAATGTCACCAGCCTGAGTTTCAATAATAGGCAAGGCAGTAAGACTACCAGCACCCAATTCGTCGCTCATTTTGGCGGCACGCTCTAGTAAACGTGAGTGCAAATAGAAAACGTCACCAGGGTAAGCTTCGCGGCCCGGTGGGCGCCTTAGTAGAAGTGACATCTGTCGGTAGGCCGCTGCATGCTTAGTCAAATCATCATAGATGATCAAGGCGTGCTGCTTGTTGTCGCGGAAGTATTCACCCATAGTCGCACCTGCATAAGGAGCCAAGTACTGTAAGCTTGCTGGATCAGCGGCACTAGTAGCAACAATAATCGACTGGTCCATAACGCCTTCACGCTTTAGTCGCTCAATCAAACGTGCAACCTTGCTTAGCTTCTGACCAATAGCGACATAGATATTGATAACACCCGTATTTTGACGGTGCTGGTTAATCATAGTATCGACAGCAATTGCAGTCTTACCGGTTTGGCGGTCACCAATAATTAGCTCACGCTGACCACGACCAATAGGAACCATCGCGTCAATCGCTGTAATACCAGTCATCATTGGTTCGTGCACGCTCTTACGAGCTAGAACGCCTGGAGCAATCTGTTCAACTCTACCAGTAAGCTTAGTCTTGATAGGACCTTTGCCGTCAAGAGGCAAGCCAAGAGGGCTTACAACTCGTCCGACCAACTCTGGACCAACAGGTACTTCAAGAACTTTACCTGTTAATTTAGCAGTGGCACCAGCCTTAATAGCTGTATCGTCACCCAAAATAACAGCACCGATTTCGTCGTTTCCAAGATTAAAGGCAAAAGCTGTGATATCTTCGCCATTTACACTTGTTACAGAAATCATTTCGTTATATCCACATTGAGTTAGGCCATAAATCCATGCCACACCGTCACCAATACGAGTGACAATGCCAGTGTTCTCAATTTCTGGTCGATTTTGGAGGTCTGCAATCGCCGCACGAATATCGCCGGCTATCTCCTTGATAGATACATCACTTGCTGAACTCATAATTATTCCTTTCCAGCCATTGTTAGACGCTTAAAGTTTGAAAGTTTTGATTGTACGGTCAAATCTAGCTGCTCATGAGGCAAAACTACACGAATGCCACCAACCACATCAGGGTCGATACGCTGGCTAACGGTTATAGATTTCGCGTTCGGGTAATTCTGTTTCATGAGTACTTTAATGTCGTCTTTTACTTTATTACTAAGTTCGTGAGCGCTGACTGCCTGCACCTCCACGACACCGTGTTCGGCACGGTATTCAATAACATCTCGCAGTATAGAATCAAGCTCATTCACTCGATTCTCACTTAACAAGTAGGCCGCAATTTCTACGGCTAACTTCTTAGAGTCTTGAACACCTAGCGTCTTAGCGCCAATTGCCTGAACCAACAAATGTCGTGGACGTTTCATTATTTAGCTCGTCTTTTTAGAATCTTATCGATAATTTCACCGTCTTTAGCCATGTCGACTTTTTCGCCAACAATAGCTTCTGTAGCTTCAGAAATCAATCCAATGATATCTTTTTCTAAAGCCATCTTTGCTCGCTCGGTTTCTGCTTCGATTCTTACTTCAGCGTCGGACAACATTGCCTCTGCCTTACGGCTAGCTGATTTCTCGGCTTCACGGACAACATCGCGTGCATCTTTGTGTGCGTTAGCAATAATTTTGTCGGCTTCTAAGCGAGCTTCACGCATCTTCTTGGCAACTTCTGTGTCAAGCTTTGCTTTTTCTTTTTCCATCGCGAGACCCATCTTGACACCGTCGTCAATAGTTTTGCGACGTTCTTCTAATAGCTTGCCAATAGGCTTAAATGCGTAATGCCTAAGTAGGGCAAAGACAATCAGAAACGATATGAACTGGATAATAAATGCGCTAGCACTTATACCTAATGCTCCAATACCGGTCGTCTGGGCTTCGGCTACTGCAAATAATGTATATATCATGTGTGAATCCTTGAACGGTTACTTAATGATGAATAGTGATGCGAATACTAGTAGCGCCATCAACTCAACGATAGCTACGAACACAAGAATTTGACCCAAGAATTTTGATGATTCTGGATTTCGTCCAACAGCGTTCATGAACGAACTACCAATAAGACCAACACCTAGTCCTGGCCCGATCATTCCTAGACCTAGCATCAAACCTTTACCTAGTACTTCTACGCTACCGGTCATTTCTGCGAAGTGATTTAACATTTATTGCTCCTTATTTTATTTACTAAATTAATTATATTATTTACGATCTTAGCCTAAATCTTCATTATTTCGGCAGTTTTTTCAAGTTCATGATCATCATCATGTCCATGCTTAATTGCCAATGAAAGATAGGTCACCGAAAGCATCACGAATATATAGGCTTGCAAAAGAGCCACGCCGATTTCAAGAAAAACAAAGGGAAAAGAGGTTATCGGGGCAGCAAATTTGCCCAAGTAGCTAAATACAGAAATAATAACTTCACCAATAGCTACGTTTAGAAACAGACGAAGCGCAAGACTTCCGACTCTGATCAATTCACCAAAAAGTTCATAAAAACCAATTAGATATGTGAACGGGTTCCAGAGCTTACCAACAAAATAATGTCTAAGATGCTTCACGAATCCAGACTCTCTAATGGCGAAAGTTTGGATCATAATCATAGAAATTACTGCTGCTGCCAAAGTTCCATTTAGATCGGCAGTAAAAGCACGGAACACTGGTGTTTCGTTTAATGTGAAAGCTTCACCAACTCCAGGCAATAGACCCATTATGTTGGTTATCGCTATGAAGAAAAAAATCGATACAAAGTAAGGCGAATACTTAAGGGCTTTATCACGATCGCCCAGGCTGTTTTCTAGAAGCCCTGTAATAAAGTCACTACCGATTTCGACTACTTGCGTAATGCCACCTTTAGGTCGAATAGTCATTCGTCTAGCAACACCAGCTAAAATGGCAATTATTACTAATCCACAAACCCAAGAGAAAACTATCGAGTTGGTAATTGCATATCCATGAATTTCAAACAATTCGCCTGGCGCGATATGGACGGTAGGACCAGCCTCACTGGCGCTAAAGATATTGATTAAACTATTTAGCATTACTTGTTTTTCTCCTTCTTTGAATTTCTTGTTAATTCGTCTTCGGCTTGATCTTGATTAACTTGTTTAACTGTTTTACTAACTACTGATGCTGCACCAATGCAGGCAATCACGAATGCTGCAAGAGTTAATGAGGGGGAGGTTTTGAACTTATCGTCGAGTTTAATACCGATAAATATCGGCAACAATACTGCTCCGCCAAGCTGCCAACCCATGTTCATTGCTGCGCTAAGAAATTGTTGTTTAGGTTCAAGAGCGGAAAGTCGCTGTTGAACAACATCCTCAGTTGTCGTCACACTCTTCTTGGTGGCGGCTTTTCTCATCTTGCGGTCATTGTAACAGATGTAACCGACTTATGCAACGCTAAAAATAACGGGGTGAACGTGGACCTACAAACCTACAGCTTTTTTGAGTTTTTCTTTAAAAGTTACCGGACGACTGCCACTACAAGTTGCTGGATCATCTTCTGTATTTGACTTATGAGCGTCTCGCGGAACCGCACTGTATCTTTTGTCGATGATCGACTGGTCGTCTTTGCCGTAATTTATCAATAATACATCTTCACTGTTTACCATTCTGCCGCTAACATTGCTAACAGTTTTGCCGTTTAGCACGAAGCTTAGCTTATTGCCGTCTTGGCCGTTAACATAGACATTGCTAGTTGTTGTGACGGCTTGATCGCTCAACCCATAGCCTATGTTTGCAAACAAATCTGCCCACATAACAGCGTGAGAGTGAACATGAACAAGCCCAGGATTCTGGTCGTGCAAGTGAATTCTAGTACGCGGATTATCCGAATTAGATGACGTACAAGCCGTTTCTTCCTCATAATACCCAGGACCGTCAAACTTATCCAGGACTCCATTTACATACAAAGAGAAGTTAGCGTGATAATGCACAGAGTCAGGTTTATAGAGAGCGAACCGTATCGCCGTCGTAACTAAAGCACCAATTATTAATCCGACCAAACCCGCCACTACAACTTTTTTAGATATCTGCATTACTCAATTATATCGCAATAATTGGTTTTCGTGTCGTAGAAGCTAATCAAATTACTTTTTTGACTACACGACAGCTTTGTTCTGAGCATGTATATGGTGTTATGTTCTATTGCGTAAACACTAAATGTAGTATAATTATGGCGTAGATTAAGAGTGGCCAACCAATCATTCTTGGCCAAACCTTAACTACGGGGAGTTGTCTATGACGGATACCATCCAAGTTCATAAATTTCCTACGCCAGAAATTGGCTATTTTTCCACCGGAACACCAGAAGACGACCGGCAAATTGAAGATTTAACATCGATATTCACCCAAGACCCTAAGTTCGCTATACGCGCCCTAAGCATCTGCATCAAGCCAACCAACACTACTGACGCCATATTGGATGTTTATCGCGATACTGGATCGTCGGGCATTGAATCACTAAAAGTAGTGTCTGATGGTTGGAATAAGGGCCTAGACACCAAACTGTATTTTGACGAAGCTACAGAAGAAGCAATCGACTCCAGTAAAGTCGTGAAAGCTATTAAAGCCGGTCCAGACAATAATGCTAAGCCTTCAAAGACTGAAAGAATCCGACACGAAAGGCTAGCAATCGTGCTCTCACGAATTGCCATGCATAACAAAACAATTGACGATTAAATACTTGCCTAGAAATTGATTGCTAGTTAATCTAATAGTTATGGCTTTTGAAGATTACAAACAAAAAGATTCCGTCGTACTCGTCTACACTGGCGAAGGCAAGGGTAAGACAAGTGCCAGCTTAGGTCTGATGACTCGGGCTCTAGGTTCACGCTGGAATGTGGCATTTATCCAATTTATTAAATATTGGGGAGTCGGTGAGCACGTTTTTATACGTGACATTCAGCCCTTGTTCAAAGATCAATTGAAGTTTTTTAAGGGCGGCAAGGGGTTTTATAAAGCTGGCGACCTTAGCCCTCAAGAGATAACCGAAGAACAGCACAAAAAGGCTGCACTAGACACATACAAACAGGCCTACCAAGATGCGACTAGCGGCAATTATCAACTTGTTATCTGCGACGAAATAAACAATGCAGTACATGATGGCCTAGTGACTATTGACCAGCTAGAAAAGCTCATAAAGGACCGCGCTGATGGCACCAGTTTATGTTTAACCGGTAGAGACTTTCCTGAAGAGCTGCTAAGTTTAGCCGATATAGTTACTGATATGACAAAAGTTAAGCATCATTTTGATGACAAGTTTTTGGCAAATCGTGGGATCGACTTCTAGTCTACACGGTCTGTAAATAGTCCTTCTTACTGCTTGATATAGCTTCTTTTTTTATACTGTAGTCACCTTGTTATGCCACTTTTGTTTCGGCAAAAGATGGCGCAAAAGCCGAGGGGCGGTGGCGCCAACTCGATATAGCTTCCTAACAAAAACACAACACGGCCTGCGGAACTTGATGCTATCGCATCTTCAAACAGTCCTCGGCAGGTAGCTTGTTGTGTTTGTTGTAGGAATCTATTTCGGGTCGTCACCAGGCCCCATTAAGACCATGGAGGCCCTTACGGGCAATATATTTATTTGGTATGCTGTTCTTACGTGAAGTTAACTATTAAACGGTTTGATGATGCTTTTCCTTTGCCAACACCTACAGATGGTGCGGCTTGTTTTGACTTCTTTACGCGCGATACAATTACGATTGAGCCTGGCAAAATTGGTGCCGTAAAACTCAATGCTGCCATAAAAATTCCTGCAGGATATGCCTTGCTGGTGTTTAGTCGAAGTAGCACACCGCTACGTAAGGGACTAATGTTAGCCAACGGCGTAGGTGTGGTTGATCCGTTTTATTCCGGCGATAACGACGAGAACTTAGCGTTTTTGCATAACATTACCGACGAACCAGTGACAATTGAAGCTGGTGACCGCGTAGTGCAGGGCATGATAATTAAAACTGCGCCCGTCATCTGGAACGAAGTCGAGTCGATGAACGACGAGGGGCATGGCGGTTATCAGCATCTTGACGAGCTAGACAAACCAAAAAAGTGAATAGCATATGACAAAATCACGGTAAATGCATAAAATCCTAGCTAATAATTCATATAATTAGAGTTCATGACAAAACACTTAAACAAGCGGCAGCTTAAGGCAATATCAGCGTTGATTTTGGGCTTGATCGGTCTTACGGCGCAACATTTTGGCTGGCTGCAGCCAATTAAACAAATAGCAGTCGTAAATCAGCCTGGGCTTTATAGGGTTAGCGAATATATCGACGGTGATACAATCGTCGTAGATATGAACGGCTCAGATGAGAAACTACGTTTTATCGGCGTAGACACACCCGAAACTCATGATCCTCGCAAAGCCGTGCAATGTTACGGCCAAGCGGCAGCTGGATTTACAAAAAATATAATTTCAAAGCAGGGAGGTAGAGTTCGGCTTGAAGCCGACCCACTAAACACGAATCGTGACCGTTACGGTCGACTGCTGCGCTACATATACTTGCCGGACGGGGCTCTTGTAAATGCCGAAATAATCAAACAGGGCTACGGTTTTGCCTATACCGGCTTTCCGTTCACTAAAGCGGACGAGTTTATCAACTATCAGAAGCAAGCCAGGCAGGGTAACTTAGGCCTTTGGAACAAATGCACCCCAACTGCCAATCAATACGGCGGCTACACTTCTAACGACGCCCCTTAGATAATCAACTACTCTTTACGCAGATATGTAGCAACCGTCTGTGCGTCTTGCATTCCAGCGTGTATTTCGTTCATTAATGCTTTTATACGACGTCCGCCAACGACATGGACGACTTCGCGCATTATGTCTTTGGGTGGTTGACCGGCTACTTGCTCGGCGAACTCAAATTCTTCTACTTGAATTGGTGGATTTATTGCTACGGCTATCGGCCCTCTGTCACCCTTGCGTGTACCGTCAATGCCAACAGGTATCACAGGGACATGGTGGCGAAGCGCCAAAACTGCCACACCAGAGTTGAGTTTATCTCTGTCGATAATTCTGCCTGTATCTTGCCGTGTACCTTCAGGAAATATGCCAAGCACGCCATTTGCATTAAAAATATCGGCAATGTGTTTGGATTTTTCGGCAGTAATTGGTTTATTGCGTTCAATCGGGAAGGTGCCACCAGCCTCCAGTACTCTTCCAAGAGCCTTACCAATAACAGGCACTTCCCAGATCTCTGGTTTGGCCATCATATTAATTCGCAACTTAGCCTCTTCCATGGCAATAGTCGATATAACTAATGGATCCAACATTGACCTATGAGCCATCGACAATATCGCCGTGCTGCCAATATCGCGCAGGTTATTGGCGCCAACATGTCGCGGACCATCCATAACATCCTCAGAGAAATGACCTTTTCGCGCATTATATATATTAGTAATCGGACGGAAAACATTATTAACGATCAAATCATGCGTGCGGTTGCTGGGTATTGCGCTACGCTCAATGTCGTTTGATTTATTTGACATAAAGTCAGAATAGCAAAGATTTCGGTACTACTCAATTTTAGGTCTATTTTTTACTATGACTCAGCTTTTTTGCTATCAAATTAAAAGGCAACAAAACAACGCTGCCAATAACAAATATAATCCCAGGAATAAACGCCAACACGCTGCCAATAACAATATGACGCTGATCTATTATTTCTGCTTCAGGTTGCTGCAGAGTACCTAGGTTTTTATGTAATTTATTAGTTTTATAGGTCAGATTTAGATAATGCATCAGTTTTGGCAAAAATGCGTAACTTTCACCGCGCGTTTTTATTAATAAAATATTTACTTGCACAATCTTCCCTCCGACACCAGCAATCAACAAGGACAGGTCTTGGTCCTCGTGAACTAGCTCGTCGTCAGTACATACATTGTCTTTGATTTTTAACCATACGGAACGACGGACGGCCGAATTAGCACCCCATAGGATTCTTGTACCAAAATAGGCGTTAGCCGCCCAGAAATAAACTCGCGACCAATAAGTCATATAAAGCCAAGGTACGGCTGGACCAATATTTGTCTTGCCGGGACCTGTAATGCCGGCAACTTTATCGTCTACAAAGCAAGATTTAACAATTTCGACCCAATTAGCGGCAATCACACTGTCGGCGTCAATCCTACCGATAATGTCAGATTTGGCAGCATTAAAGCCGGCCGTTCGAGCATTTCCGCGACCTTGCTTCAATTCTTTTATAACAGTAACAAACTTGTACTTTTTTGCTATGGAAACTGTCTTGTCGGTGCAATTATTATCGACAACTATAACCTCGTCAGGCTTAACCGTTTGAGAAACAATAGCATCAAGACATGCTTTTAGTTGGCGCTCCTCGTTGTAGACTGGTATAACTATAGTTAGCGTAAGTGTTTTATTTTGCATAAATATATAACTTTAGGATAGCAGTTCATGCCGCAAAGACAGAATAATACTAAACAAACAGCAGCGGCCAAAAAAGCCACTAAGACTAAAAAGGTAATAAGTCCAAAAGCCCCGATGTCACTAATGGGCTTTCGACTACCTATTAAGTTTCTACCAAATCATTCTAAGTTAAGAAAACTGACGATAGGTCTACTGGTGCTGGTGATTTTTGCTACTAGCGGAATGTATGGCATCTCCCAATGGTATATTGCCAAACATCGTAACGATCCACTCAAGATAGGCGTAACTTTTATACCAAGCTACGCAACCTATTACGGACTAGACCCCAAAGATACTATGCAAGCCATGATTAATGATCTTGGCATTCGACGGTTTCGCTTAACCAGCTACTGGAATTATGGTGAGCCACAGCAGGGTCAATACGACTTCACGGACCTCGACTGGCAGTTCGCTAAAGTCGCTCAAGCTGGCGGTAAAGTATCATTGTCTATCGGCCTTCGACAACCACGCTGGCCAGAGTGTCATATGCCAGACTGGGCAAAAAATCTACCTGAATCGACATGGTCCATGGAGCTTAAGTCCTATATGGGCGCAGTCATAGCTAGGTACAAAAATAATCCAATCCTAGAGAGCTATCAATTAGAGAACGAGTACTTCTTGGCTGTATTTGGTCAATGCCCACCGTCCAGTCGTGAGAGATTAGTAGATGAGTTTAAATATGTTAAGTCCCAGGATTCGACTCATCCTGTAATTGTAACAAGGAGCAATAATGCCGTCCCTAGCTGGCCAGTAGGGCAGCCTCGAGCAGACATTAACGGAGCTTCTATATACAAGCGAGTATGGGACAGAACAGTAACCAAAAGATACTTCGAATACCCACTTCCATCTTGGTACTATGCCTTCCTGGCGGGTGCAGCTGAGATTACCACTGGCAATAATACGATAATTCACGAGATGCAGACAGAAGCATGGCCACCAAATGGTATCTTAGATTCCACTATTGCTGAGCAAGACAAATCGTTCAAAGCCTCACAGATGCATGACAGAATTAAATATGGCCTAGACACAGGCATGCGCACTGTTGATTTATGGGGGGCAGAGTGGTGGTACTGGCGAAAAGTTAAGCTTAACGACCCTTCTTTATGGGACGCCGCCCGCACTGAACTACAGCAGCTTGATTCCACCCACAACTACTAATGTAATGGCTTTTATCCCTGTTATTTGACATAATATAGGACGTTATGAAGAAGAACTCACAGCATCAGACAAAACAAATTACTAATCGACGCGCTCGCCACGACTACGAGCTCGACGATTCTATTGTTGTGGGCATAAGTTTGACAGGCGCAGAGACTAAAGCGTTGCGTATGGGCCACGGTCAACTCAGAGGTGCTTATGTTACTGTCAAAGATGAAGAAATCTTCTTAATTAACGCCACAATCAATGGTACTAGCGGTATACCAATAGATGTCGACACGCAAACTCGCTCACGCAAACTATTAGCCAATCGCAAAGAAATCGACAAACTTATTGCCGCCAAACACCAGGGCCGCACCATTGTTCCTTTAGAAATTTTGACGCAAGGCCGCTACATAAAAGTACGCATATCAGCAGGCAAGGGCAAGAAGACATACGACAAAAGGCAGTCGCTAAAAAAGCGTGACGAAACCCGTAGTATTCACGCCGTGCTTAAAGGTCAAAGATAATTGATGTTTTCATAGATTGACGGAGTGAGCCGAAAAATCTATAATCTACAGTGCTAGCTTTAACAAAGCGAACATAGCTAAATAATCGGGAGTAGCTCAATGGTGGAGCAAGAAGCTGTTAACTTCGAGGTTGCCAGTTCGAGTCTGGCCTCCCGAGCCATGTAGAACGCACTTCATTCGTGAGGTGCTTTTTACTGGGGTATTGTCCGACCACAGCTGTGGCTGTTGGAATGACATTTCTAAGATGCTGTGTCACTACCAATATCGCTAATAGCTTATGATGCTAGTACCCAAATCCCTTCTTCCAAGTAGAAATAAATGATATAATCTCAATGCTAGTGCATATAAAATTAGTAATTTAGTAATGGGGAATGATGGAAACCGTCACAGGCCCACCGGTAACAAACGAACAACTAGTTGATGAAGCGCCTGTTCAGCAAGAAAAGCTGTCGTTATTTGATCAAGCGAAAGATTTAGTCAACAATTTCCGGGAGAGGATTAGGGGCACTTTTCCCGGCCAATCCGAAGAGCAGGTTACTAATTTAACAGGAGATGCTTTAGCCGATTTTGCCGTAGGAGAAGCTGATAAACCTCAGACTGATGACCAGGTTTTGGGGACAGAAGTAGCTTTTGTAGCCTCAGGGACTGAAGCGGTAGAGGATGGTCTGCTAGGGGGTTCGAACGACCCAATTAGAAAAGAGATTGCCGCAGGCGACCTAGCTCATGTAGTGGACGCAGTAAGAAACATTGCAGACAGTGGAGACATTGCTACCGCTGAGACCATTGCCCATGATGTTGACAAGCTCGATCGCCAAGCTCAAATAGAAAAGCTTGAAAAAGGCATAGGTACAGTATATATATATATGGAAGACGGCGAGGATTTAAGCCCTGGAGAGTTGAAGAAACGAAAGAATAATGCTGAAGCGTGGAAAAGGGACCGGCAAGAGTGGCACGGAGAGGAGCTGGACTCAGCACATGACGCCGCACTAGAACTATCAAAGAAACTCGGTGATCCGCCTCGAATCATTGCTATGCGAGGAGGATGCGGATCGGGTAAGTCATTCGCAGTAAGAAGCATATATGGTGACCGGGGTATTTTTGATGAGGAGGGTGATGTTCCTGGAGCAGTAAAGCCTGATTACTTCAAAACACGCATCAAGCAAAAAGAACTAGAATCACCTCCCCCTCCAGGAGTAAAAGTGACATCCGAACAGGTGCATTTAGAATCAACTGGTATGAATGCTATGTTTACAGAACGCCTCGCCCAAGACCCTGAAGCGTCTTTATTGATCGATAAACAACTGGAAGCGGCAGATGACATTACTAGTCTTATTGAGATGGGCAAGAAATACGGGAAACCAGTGGAGCTCCTAGATATGGATGTACCAATCGAACTGTCGGCTTTTCGCGTACTTAAACGGCAAGTTGGTGGGGTTGACCCGAATATTAGATTTGATGGTGTTTCAGCAGGTTTTAGGGGCATTCGGGTTAATCGCGAAGCAGCGCTTAGCGCCGTTGAATCTGAAGAGATTGTAACTGAATATTCCTTGCGAGCTTTTGACCCAGAGAGTAGGCAACAAATAGAAATTGCGAAAAAAGAAGATGGCCGAGTGGTAGCAAGGGCTGGGTATGAAGACCTAGCTGAGCAAGTTATCAATCAGCCAGAAGCTAAGACTGATCAAGAAATTCAAGATGCGGCTAGTCAAATGATAACCGAGGAGTATATCGAAGATTTTGTAGCTAAATACTTTGATGACTCAGAGACAGGCGAAAAGGGCCGAATGGAGGCACGCAAGATATTAGGTGCATATGTAGGTCTTGATATGACCGTCGAGGAAGCGTTGGCATCAAAAGCGGCAGGCATTGAGGCAGATCCTGATTCACCAATGTTTTCTGGGGACTATAAAGATAAACTGGTAGCTTGGAAGGGTCAGCAGGATGAAAAATAATTCTAATAACAAAAGGAAGGAGAAGCAATATGTCTAATCCAAATAATGATAGTTTTGAAGTTTCCGCTACTTGGGCAGATCTGCATCGCGATGCGGCACAGAGGCAAGAGTCGGCTAATGAGGCGTTACTAGAAGAACGTATTGCCGCTGCCACTGCAGCCGGGAAAGAGCAATTCGATGCCGCTAAGCTATTGGGGCTATACTACCCAAATGACTGGTCAGATGATGAAGCAGATATTCTTCGACGGGCTGAATCATTTAGAGAAGATTATTATCGTAGCGACACTACGACTTTAGAGAGTTGGGTAATAGAGCGAGAAGCCATAGAGGCACAGGGCGACTCTTAGACTGATTTGCTAGGCGGCTGCCTCGATGCTGCCATTAACAATAATTGCAAACTCATTCAAAGTGCTAGACAGCAAGCTAATAAGGTCCTCGGGTAAGTCTTTCTGGGATAGAACTTCAAAAATCTGTTCGTAATTCCACAGTTGTTTTTCTTTTGGTGCGTTGAATTTTAACCATAGCTCGTCACCCAACCTCTGATAGTCACCTATCATTGATCTCAGGTTGTGGATCTTGTCGGCGGCCGAAATAATGAGAGCGTCTGGATTCTCTAAGGCTGCGAGATGATCAATGTAGCTCTGTTTACGCACTTCCCATGGAGCTTCGGTAGGATCATCTGCTCGTTTATTTTCAGAAACCATCTTAACGAGTTCAACAACATCACTACCAAATTCATCTAGCATCTGTTGTTCAGAATAGCGGTCTGATGGCACATCTTCTAGAATGTCATGGAACTCGGCTGCAATAACCGCATCTGTGTTGTCTGTATACTGAGAGGTTATCTCGGCGACAGCATGGGAGTGATTGCTATATGGCTCGCCAGAACCCTTGCGTGTCTGTAATGCATGTGCATAATCAGCGACTTGTCTTGCATGCTCTAGTTTATCCCGGCTACTCTCAAAATTATTATTTTCCATATTATTATTTTCCATATTATTATTTTCCATATTATTATTTTCCATATTAAAGTATAGTGTAAACCATTTTGCATAAAAATTCGCTTCAACTTTAGATTATATTTGCAGCCTAACAGGCGGACTGATCGTGGAAAAATGACAAATCCTTCTTGATTGCAGTTATAACTTCATCTATCGTTGTGAGCCAAAGAAATAGGATCCCCACATTAATGTGGAGGTCCTTTTTCTTTTGACATTGAAGATGTCAGGGCTCGAACTGGACAGTTCGATAATTTCGTTATGACGAAATTATATACTGAGCCCGACTCGCCCTTTTTATTCGTGGCGAGCCGGAGCGAGGTAATATTCTGGCCTCCTCACTTTTGACCGGCAGAGGTTGCCAGTTCGGTTGCTAGCTCGCCCGGCCCGAGTCATACTAATACCTAGCTAAAATACGACTTTGATTAATGAGCACGGATTATAAATCAGATTATAGATGCTTATTCTGGACGGCTTAGCGCTTGACGAATCTTGCTTTTCTCATCAAATTCATAAGACAGACCCCTTACTACAACCACAGGACGATTCGTGCCTCGCTGACCCATTATTAGAGCGGCTGACGCTGCTACAAGATCGCATAGGGTTTCATCTGCTATTTTAACTGAGCCCGAATCATCTGTAGTCGTGCTACGTCTTAGGCCAGGGAGGCCATAAAGACCGATAGCAACCTGAGTAGCCCCCGCTTTTTCTACACGTCCATCGCTATCAGTAACGACAACCGCAACTCGGACATTAAAGTTTTTCTGTATAGAATTTCCGATGCGCACAGCACTTTCATCTGAATCTTCGGGCAAGAGAACGACATGATCAGGCCCCATCTTATCTACACCAGCACTTGTCAACCTATTACCGTTAGGCAGCCAACCTGCAACGTAGTTATCGGCAATCTCCAAGCGACTTAAATCAGAAGTACCAGTTGCGTCAATGATCAGTTGTAGCGTACGAGGATCTTTGCGTGGAATACGTTCATGAAGTTCATGCGCTAACTTTCCAACATTCACAGTGTTGAGCGCAACAAGCCTATCTTCAGAAATTGAGATTGCCTTTGAGGCAACACAGAGTATATCTCCATCTTCAAAAACGAAGCCTGCTTTCTTTGAAGCATTGATGATTACGTCACTAACATTATCGCCTTTATTTATATGAGGTATGCCTGGGATAGCTTCGATTGTTATCTTCTTATTGGTGCGTAATTCCTTGTTCATCTAAAATCCTCTTTAATCCTATAATTGATTGTTCTGACATAGAAATCTTAACAGGTTTAATATCCTCTATGTTAAAAAGTCTAAACATAATTTCTTCACCAACTACAGGCACACCAGATTTATGACCTAACTCCCTTAGATGATCTATCGTTACCATAATAGGAGCGTGTGTATTACTTGGATTAATCTCAAAACCGAGCTTTAATAAGCTTAGATAAAATCTGTTGTTACGAAGTAGTAGTATTGTTAGTGATCAGCACTAGGTCATGTTTTTGCGAAAGCATATTCACGGTCTCTACAGCTCCTTCAACAGGTGTATCATTTACTAATATAGTGCCGTCTATATCACAAATAATCAGCTTCCGTTTCGGGATATTGACTCACATACTATTTAATTATACTGTACCTCATGGAGATACAAGCATTATGAAACTAAGAAAATCGGTTGTTGCGTTTTTTATCAAACAAGACGGAAATGATCGATATTTCTTGATTGTTCATAAAAGTTCACGACAAATATTAGACTGGGGACTACCTGCTGGCGGTCGTAAAAATAATGAGAGCACGCTTGCCACCTTCACCAGAGAAATGTCAGAAGAACTGAATCTTAAAGAAGGTGACTATAAATTATTAAGCGTCGAACCAAAAATAATCCATAGCTACTTGTGGGGTAAAGACATGAAATCACTCACTGGATTTGATGGCCAAATGCAAGAGCTCGTTTGTGCGAGACTCGAAATCGACAAAATGACACTTGGCGAAGAACTAGACGGGTACTGTTGGGTGAAGTTTAACGATGCAGAAAATGCCCCTATGCCAGCAGATCTTAAGCAGTTAATTATTGAAAAAATAATATATGTCGTCTGAGAATATTTTTAAACTAACAAGCCGGGAAAGGGACGTGGTTGATCGACAACCGCATAGGTTATGAGCATTAAATCGTCAGTTTGCTAATCCTAGCAACAAATGGGGCGATTACATCTTAATATTCTGGCCTCCTAATTGGCAGAGGTTGCCAGTTCGGTCCTTAGTCTGATGCCCGGAGATTTATCTCGGCGCACAGATTAAGGTGCGCTAGCTGGCCTCCCAAAAAACCCGAAAGCCTTAGCTGACAGAAGGTTGCCAGTTCGCTAATTTTGGAAAAAGTAATTTTCTTTTTACAAAATTATATCCTGAGACCGAGTCGCATAATGCGACGCGGCACGAGGGAGTATTCTGGCCTCCCGAGCCAAGCTGGAATAGACGAAGTCAGAACTGTGAAAATGGTTATGACTTTTCGTAACCCAGAGTAGAATTGAAATTGCACAAAAACTCTTATTATTTCGGATATAATAAGTGTATGTATCTTTATCATCATGTACCGAATAACCAAAACGGAAGTATCATTTATCCACTAAACCAGCTAAAGGATAGATTCCCAGATCTATACACCGAGCATTACGCAAAATACGATAATATAAAAGAGAAAGATGTAGAAATACCCGGATTTGGTTCTTGGAACGATTGTGTCAACCTAATGCCCGTAAACCCTGGGCTTGTTAAAGCAGAGCTGGAAAAGTACGACCACGACACAAATTGGCCTTGGAGATTTTACAGAATTGATGCAGAGAAGCTAGATACTAAAAAACTCATTATTATGATAATGAATGACCAGAGTAGTACTTCTAGGCGCGAATTTATACTTTTTAGCAAAGAAGCATTTAAGAAGTATTGCCATATAGGTGATGTTACTCGAGCGGTTTTTCAAAAAGCAAAAGACAACAACGAACAGCCAAACACATTTGCTCGAGTGCCGCATGTTCTATACAAAGACTCTATCAACACCCAAGGTCTTGAAATAGTAGAGTTTTAGCTATTAAACATTAATCAAATCCTGCTTAATCACAGTTATAACTTCCTCTATTGTTGAGAGCCAAATAAAGAGACCCACGCAAGTGGGCCTTTTTATATATACGTATATAGAATCGAAGATGCGTATTATTTACGGCGTACGCGGCCTTTGAGCGCGACAAATGCGAGCGTAAATGAAATTGACATGATAATTACTATAGCCATTAGAGCTTTTGTGATACTCGACCATTCCCAGCCTGTGGTAATGATTGCCCGCAACCCATCAAGTAAATATGTTACGGGATTATATTTTGCAGCTGTTGCTAACCATCCAGACAGTGCTTCTTTTGGCAAAAATGAGGTGGTTAAAAATGAGAACGGGAAGAATAGCAGAAAAGAAGAGTTAACTGCGGCTGGGTTGCCGGTCTTTAGGGCTATGGCGTAGGGGAATCCAGTAAACGCAAGCCCCCACAAGCCTGACATCAGTAAAAATGCCAACATGCCCACAAAACCAGTCGTAAAATCAACACCAACGATTAAGCCAAGTATTAGAACTGGGATTGAGAGGGCAATCACCAAAGCAAAGTCAGCAATCATTAATCCAAGTAGTAACGCGACTCTACTTATTGGTGTCATTAGGAGTCGGTCAAAATAACCAGATTTTATGTCAGTAACTAGCGCTGAAGCGCGGGATATTCCCGTCACGGCAAAAACGATTGCTACAGGTATCTGAAAGGCTTTATAGTCAGTAATTCCTGTAAATGAAGACACTTTACTTAACGAGCCAGTGTTAACGGCAAAAAAGAATAAAGGAATTATTAGTGCCGGAATTATTGACTCAGGCTCCCTTGGGATAGCACGCAGAGCGCGCCCCGCAACAGTAGTCAAATCTCTAAAAAATCCAGCGGGACGTGCTTGAATCGATACTTGCTCTGACATACTAGTCGTCTCCCTTGAGGCGTAGCCCTGTTACTTGCAGAAACACATCGTCTAATGATGGTATGCGTATTGATAGCTCTAGAACCGTCGAACCATCAGATGTTATAGCTTCAACAAGTTCTCCAATGTTTTTAGAAGCCTCTTTCATGTAGACCTTTAAAGTAGATTTTTCTTGTTCTACCTTTTTCACACTTTTCATAGCTTTCAATCGTGCATTTATTGATTCTTTTAGGCTAGAAACGCTTACGGTTACAATATCATTGCCGATAAGTGCTTTTAACTCTTTTGGCGTACCTTCGGCTTTCAGTAAACCACCCGCAATTATGCCGACTCTATCGCAAAGCTGATCGGCTTCTTCAAGGTATTGAGTTGTCAAAAAAATAGTCATCCCAAGGTCTTTATTCAAACGCTTAATTTCATCCCATACTCTTGACCGGCTGACCGGGTCAAGTCCAGTAGTCGGCTCATCTAAAAACAGCACCTTAGGGTTATGTACAAGTGCGGCAGCAAGGTCTAGCCGACGCTTCATACCACCAGAATAGGTTTTGATTGGTTTATTGATGGCGTCGCCGATATCAACGAGCTTTGTCAAATCTTCCAAGCGCTGCGTGACGTCTTTTCCTCGTAACCCATACAAATTGGCTTGCAAGCGTAAGAGCTCTATACCTTTTTGGGATTCATCTAATGCAGCGTCTTGTAGTGCAACCCCAATTTTTAACCGTACATCGCCCTCCTGTTTCGTGACACTGCTGCCCAAAATCCACGCGTCACCTGACGACGGTTCCGACAAAGTAACGAGCATACGGATAATAGTGGATTTCCCAGCACCGTTAGGTCCCAAAAACCCATATATTTCGCCCTTTTTAATACTAAGCGACACACCATTAACGGCTTTTTTGCCGCCATAAATTTTAGTAAGATTAACAGATTTTATTGCCAGCGTTTCTGAAGAATTTAAACTCATATACGATTTATTATACAAGATAAATATCTTACACTAAACTTTCTTGTTTGATTTTGGCTGGTGCTTTTAAAGAGAAATGCTTGTAATCATTATTTTTGCTATTATGAATGTAATGAAAATTGTAACCGCAGGTTCCGCTTATTTGGATATTGATGCTTACGCAGGGTGTATCGCTGAAGCAGAATTACTGAGAATTAACGGCGAAGATGCTTATGCAGCTAGTAGCGCCCCACTCAACGAAAGTATTCCCAGAAGCCTAAGGGTGTTGGGTATAGGGTTGGAAGAATACCGAGTAGGCGAAAAAGATGAATTTATTATTGTAGACGTTTCCAAAGAGGATTTTTTTGATCCGATAGTCAAGAATGGAACTGTGGTCGAGGTTATAGATCATCACCCGGGGCAGGAAAAGTATTGGCAAGAAAAAATCGGAGATAAAGCGGATATTGAATTTATAGGGGCATCCTGCACACAAATCTTTGAACGCTGGCAAACAGATAAACGATTACAAGAAATGAGCCCTGAGATTGCGCGCCTATTGGCAGCTGGGATACTAGATAATACGCTTAACTTTAATGCTGATGTAACTACTCAAAGAGACCGAAATGCGTATGAAGTCTTGAAACAAATTGGCGGCCTACCTGAAGATTTTGCCGCTCAATACTTTACAGAATGCCAAGCATCAATTGAAGATAACTTCGAAGAAGCAGTTTCGAATGATATTAAAACTATGGAAGAAGCACCAAAATTGCCACATTCGTTTGGGCAGCTAACGGTATGGGACGCAAAAGCATTTGCACTCGACAAAAAGGACTTAATAACCCAGATATTAAATAATCGTGATTCCGATTGGGCACTAAACCTTATAAGTATCGGTGAAGGTCGGAGTTATTTTCTAAGCACTAGCGAAAGTGGTCAATCTAAGCTAAAAGCTTTAATTGGTTCAGATTTTACTGAGGGTATTGCTGAAGCAGACAGATTGTGGCTCAGAAAAGAACTATTGAATCTTGCTTTACAAAACCTATAACTATCTCTATCGTTGTCACTCAACCTGCAAATCATAAATCAATACACTTAATATAGTTATGCTTTTGCATAAATTATATATATAATTATATGAAAATAAGGGGAAGCATAATGATGATAACTAGACTATACAAAACAACTATCAAGTTAGTTACTGCAGTAGCATTGAGCTTAAGCCTAATTACAATAACTTCAATCATTCCGGCTTACGCAGCTAGTGGTGTAGGGGCTTGGGATTCTACTACGGCTTTACCTACAGAAACTTTTACTGCTAGCGGCGCTACCTATAATGGCTATATCTACAACGTTGATGGAACAACTAATGCAGGCGACACCAATAAAGTCTATTACGCAAAGATTTCGGCCAACGGAACAATAGCTTCATGGAGTACAAGCGCCAATGACTTGCCTGACACATTTCATAGAGGCACATCTGTTGCTCATAATGGCTACCTTTATGTGGTCGGCGGATATAATGCCACACACTTACAGTTCAATACCGTATATTATGCGCCTTTAGATCCGGCAGATGGCCATGTGGGCGTCTGGAATGCTACGACAGTACTACCTACTATTAATCAAAGTGAAGCCGTTGTTATAAACAATAATTATATGTACGTAATTGGTGGCGGAATTAACGGAATCGGTAACGTCGATACTGTTTACTACGCACATATTAAATCTGACGGAACATTAGATAGCTGGACTACATCTACTAATACACTACCGCAACGCTTAAGAAGAATTGGTGGAGTAGTGAATAATAACTTCGTCTATATAACAGGTGGCATTACGACCACTGGAAGCCAGTCGAACACCGTATATTACGCTCCTCTTAATTCCGATGGATCAGTAGGGTCTTGGATTACGAGCACAAACACTCTACCTACAGCAGTTTGGGATGCTAGCGTAATTACTAATAATGGATTTATATATAACATTGGCGGGCAAAGTGCTGCAGGAAATATTAATTCCGTATATTACGCTCCTCTTAATTCCGATGGATCAGTAGGGTCTTGGATTACGAGCACAAACACTCTACCGGATTCAATCAATGGGGCAGTAGGTGGCGTATACAATAATAGGGCCTACATCACGGGAGGCTCTGGCATTACCGGACTTTTGCTATCAAGCGTATACTATGCGCCTCTGTTAGATACTCTTACTCAGTCTGCTAGTGTAGTAGCTAGCAAATCTACGGCTATCCCAGCGCTAGCAAATGCTCTAGGCTCTCAAAATATTTCAACACTATCAATTGTTACTCAGCCAGCTCATGGCACTGCAACAACTGGCGTGAACGGTGTGACCTATACTCCGACTAGTGGCTACACAGGATCAGATAGCCTAGTCTATAAAATATGTTCCTTATACGATGCCGGCTTATGTTCTACTGTAACTTTGTCATTAACTGTTGCTCTTGGAGCACCGAACACTGGGATTAAATCAGATCACAAAAATTCTACGCTTAATACAGTCGAGTACATTGTTGCCGGTGTGACATTATTCTCGGCCGCTCTATTGAGCCGACGACACGCAAAACGATAGAACTCCGTAATCACGTCAACTATACCGCTGGATCTACATATAAAAACTTGTACTAACGATTAATTAGAGGTCTATAACAGAGACTATGCGTGAACGACTGACGACTGGGTCTATGCGTTCAATGAGGTAGAGCTTTTTTATTTCATTAATACTCCCGATAAGCGGCTTAGGATCTAGGGTAATCTCGCCTTTAAGCCTCCAAGTAACGTGTGGTAGATAGTTTTCACCTTCGTAATGTTGATCGCGTGATTCTATGTGACCAATTAGCAATCCAACTATTGTCTTGTGCAATTCTATCCATATTTCTGAATTTGTCACTTCTATATATTTATTGTCGTCATTGTCGTAGTTTTTTATATCTCCTAGGCGTAATTCACGTACACCCCTGATTTCAGGACTACTCTGCATCAAATCAATAAGTTGCCGCTCATTAATATCAAGTAGCTTAAACTTCTTTTTAATTGTAAGGTGTGGATGTTGTGGCGGTTCAAGTACTTCATTAACAGCAAAATTTTCAATGAATGATACGAACATATATGAGTGTTCCATTCAATAATGTTAGCACTTTTTGCGGCGAATAGATTGCACTACCAAAAACTATTGGAGTCATCTGGCGTGATTCGAGCATATTTATAGTGCTAGAATATAGACATGGTTAAACACAAAATCGCTACTGGAGTAGTCCACGAAGTTCCGGACGACCTCTATAAAGCCTTGGTTGATGATGAGTCAGCTCTTGAAAGATGGGAAGATCTAACACCACTAGCTCGTAACGAATGGATCTGCTGGACAATTATGACCAAAAAACCAGAAACTCGCGCCAACCATATTGATCGTACCATTACTGAACTACTAGAAGGGGTCCGACGACCATGCTGCTGGGCCGGCTGCATCCACCGCACACGGAACGCATAATCGTAAGATTTACGAGCCTCAAAAATTTAATTTCTAATTGCCCACATAATCGCGATGTTTTGCCAGCACTATAATAGGGTGCTTTACTCTAGCCAACCGAGCTTTCGAGCGCAGCCTGGCCATGGTCGCCAACCACTAACATGATACAAGTCTTCTGCGATTTGCTTTTGCTCGATTGGGCTAGCCTTGTCAGCTGTTGGGGCAAATTTCTTGCCACCATTAGCGCGCCAAGTAGATTTATCAAACTGCAAACCGCCGTAATATCCATTACCGGTATTAATATCCCATTTACCTCTCGATTCGCACTGCGCCAACTCGTTAAGCATGCTGTCAATCTTGGGATCAACTAGCGGACGGGGGATTTCGTCCTTAATATTATCTAGTGCTGAAACCGCCGACATAGACTGCATAACAACATCATGACGAAAAGTCGGAGCTGGGCTGAATTGTTCGTACAAAGCACCAATCGACAAACTACCAATTGATTTAATAAATATATCTTGCGGCTTACCCGGCAGTTCACTTATGTTTTCTACCTGATAATAGACAGTAGCCTCAACCCTTTGCTGCGTAGGCTGGGGCTCTGACTCAAACATTGGTATTGTTGCAGCCAAAGCGACGCCAATAGACGCGGCTTTAACTAGTCTTAATTTTTCTGACATAGCTGGCCTCACTTTAGTACGCACGCAAACATAGACTCGACAAAATTCGAGCGCGGCGTAATAGCGTTTTTAATAATTTCTTTTTGTCAGTGGTTTGGCTATATTAGTTTTTGACTGAAACACGGTCTAGTTCCACGCTTAGCGTCTCTGTCAAAATAGTCAAATGTTTCACCAACAAAAGTAATCTTATTTTAACATAATATTCATATTAAGCCAAAATTCATCAGGCACTAGTATGCGCCTTCACCCCAATAATCGATACTATGTCGTCATGATAGTTGATATAATAGAACTATAAGTAGTAGCGAGGGGACGATGACGGTGTTAAAAAGGATACTCAAAAAAATTCGAGCCAATAATAGACTAGATTGGCTATCATATTTGGCTATGGCCTTGAGTATCCTGCTGATTATTTTCGGATCAGTAGGGCAGGCGGACAAGTACAAGACTACACACACTACTACAAAATTACAGGCTGTAGTCGAACATCCGACAACTAAAACAAGTGAAGCGCCGGTAGATGTAAACGACAAGTCTTATATTGTCGCTCCAGACAAACCGAGAGCGCTGATCATGCCAAGTATTGGAGTTCATGGCTTTGTTCAACAAGTAGGCGAAACAGCTGACAACGCCGTAGATGTCCCGAATAACATAAACTTAGCAGGTTGGTACAAAAACAGTGCCAAACCAGGTGACGCGGGCCTCAGCATCATTGACGGGCATGTATCCGGTAAGTATCAGCCAGCAATTTTTAAAAATCTACAAAAACTCAAAACTAACGATATTTTTACCATAGAGTTTGGTGACGGGCGACGCAAAGAGTTCAAAGTTGCGAGTATCGGTAACTTCACATTAAACGACGCCAACCAAGAACTATTCAAGCAAAATCCCAAAATAACTAATCAACTAAATCTAATAACTTGTAGCGGCAAATACGACAACTCTAATCAATCTTACGACAAGCGTCTAATAGTTGTCGCGCAGCTAGTCTCCTACCTGTAGCAGGGGATGGTGACTATGTATCAGAATCATGCTTTGATTAATTACGACTAAATTATAGTAATGCTCCACTAGAACCTAAGCCTTTAAAACTAACATTACAAAAAAGTTAAATAAACCTATTGACATAGTATACCAATGGTAGTATACTAACGGCGTACAAATGAAGAAAGGTAATATGGACACAGTTAATGATATAAAGATGGGGCGAATCAAACGATCAAGGCTACTAGCCAAGGCATCTTGGCTGACATTTAAAACAGACAAGAAACTTGTAGCAATACCGTTAATTACACTGATTATAGGGGTGCCGGCAATAATACTTTTTGGAGTATCAGCGATAATTCAGATCTCAATTAATTTAGCTGGGACAAGTAATCCTATTATTGCAAAAGTTATTTATGCGCTTTTTGCACTTTTAATTTACTTTATATTATATTTTGCTAAAAACATTGTTGAGGCTACATTATTTATAGGAATAACTGCGCGTTTTAATGGCCAAAAGCCAAGTATCAAAGGCGCCCTAAAAGCAGTCATAGCAAAAATTTGGCCGTTGATGCAATTTAGCTTTTTAATGTCTTCAATTGGTCTAGCAGTTAAGTATCTTGGAGACAGGCTGCCGTTTATTGGCCGTATTGGCGTGAATATTTTAGGAGGGGCCTGGGAGACAGCTAACTTTTTTGCCATTCCGGCAATAGCCAGCAGTGCTGAAAACCTTAACCCAAAGCAGGCCACACAACAATCCATTAGTATAATTAAGCGCGTATGGGGCGAAAGCGTCCTAATAAGTTTAGGAATCACCTTAATAGAATTGCTATCAGTATCATTATTTGCTGCAATCAGCTTGGCTTTTGCCTGGACACTAAATTCTCAAAATATCTCAACTTCACCTGCATTTTATTTCGCAATTATAGGACTGATCGTGATGTCGTCGGTATTTATAGTATTAGAAGCTATCGTAAAGGCGGCAGTTTACCATTACGCTACAACTGGAGAATCACCGGTTCAATTTAATAAAAATTTACTGCAACAAACATTTACCCAAAAAAAGTCACAAAAAATTTTTGCTGGCAATTAATATGATACTGAGTCGTTATGAACAAGTACTTCTAGCCGGATGGGAAGATACAAGCAAGAAATCGCAACTAACGCTATGGATATTGCTTGCCCTTAAAGAATCGCCAAAACACATGGGCGATATCAGGAGTTTTTTACACACAGCAACTGATGGCTTGGTTAGCGCTGACGACAAAAGCATTTACAGAGCACTGAGAAGGTTTAACGACGCTCAGCTAGTAGATTTTGTTACCGAAAAGAACGAAAGGGGCCCTGACAAGAAAGTCTATGCTCTGAGTGAAATCGGCGAAAAAGTTTTAAATAGCTATACTGACAGAAACATCAAAGGGTTGTTTTTTTCCGCCAAGAACAAACATCTGTTTACTTAAGATTAAAACTGACCCCGTAAGAACCACTAATGAAGCTATATACAAACTCTAGCGTCTTATACATATTGCTAATTAGCAGCTGAAAGCAGTTTCTTGATATCACTTGCTATCTCTGAAGGCTCAACAGCAGGGGCGTATCGCTTAACAACGACACCATTTCGATCAACTAAAAATTTCGTAAAGTTCCACTTAATCCTGCCGCCAAACAAGCCAGATTGCTGCTTCTTTAAATATTTATAGAGCGGGGCAGCTTTGACGCCGTTTACATTAATTTTGGCAAAAGTCTCAAAAGTAACACCAAAATTTACCTGACAAAAACTAACATTCGCCTCATCACTATCGGGCGCTTGATTAGCAAATTGATTACAGGGGAAATCCAATATCTCTAGTCCGTCACTATAATAATTTTTATAAAGCTCCTGTAATCCGGCATACTGCGGCGCAAAACCACACTTCGGTGCAGTATTAACTATCAACATAACCTTGCCTTTATACTTTTCCAAAGTGACCGTATCGCCACCTACTTGCTTAATCTTGAAATCATAAATTGTCATATTCACCCCTATAATTAGTACCTATACATACTACCTGAATATGGGACACGTGACTACGCTTAAGATTTAACTATTGATGCAAATATGACGGTATTCTTGGTGTAATGTCCTGTTGCGCGGTCAAAGGACCCACCACAAGTGATAAGACGTAGGCCGGGGTGGTCTATGGCCCCATAAACCTCTTGAGTGCCAAAATTATCTTGGCTGTATTCCTGTAGAGCCTCAACAGCGAAAGTAACGATACTGCCGTCAGCTCTAGTTATGATAATTTTATCTTCTGGAAGTAACTCTTTTAAACGCCAAAAGACTGACCTTGAAGTATAAGTCACAAGATGAGCGTCTATCACTGATGGACCGATCTCACCCGGCGAGGGACCTCCAACGTACCAACCAGCCACCTCGCTAAGAACAGGTGGAGTAGCCAGGGAACCGTCAGCTAATAAGCCTACAGGAATCACATCGGTGTCGACTCCTATTTTAGGAATAAATATGCGAATGGGCTGCGAACGCGACATGCCAATAGCGGCACTAGGTTTGGCTGGCAAATGATAGGTGGTCGCAGGTTTAAGCCTGGGAGCAGATAGAGCAAAGTAACTAAGTAGTAGTACATTGGCGATGATCAATACCGCAAATATTACAAGAATAGACAAAGATGGCCGACTAACTGCCGACCATCTACTACCAACACTTTTATTTACGATTTTAGTCGCAAATATTCTTTTGGTTATTGGGCGAATTTTCTTAAACATAAACCTAAGGCAAGGATTACGGTTGAACCAATAATACCTAATGCTTGAACATCAGAGCTATGAGCTACGCCGGCCTTTACACCACCTTTTGGGATAGTAGTAGAAGCGCGTGGATTATTTGGCGCTGGAACTACAGGAGTAGATGGAGTAACTGGTTTTACTGGAGTTACTGGTTTGTCGCAGTGTTCGTGCTTGTCTTTATCATCGTGAGATGAATCGTGGTCATCATCTTTACGAGATTCATCTTTTGAGTCGTTGTCATGTTCTTTAGTTTCGTGATTATCACTAGAATGACTCTCTTCATTCTTTTTTGAATAATGTTCGTTCTCTGAACTATCAGAATTCTTTGTATGCTCGGTCTTTGAATGATCTGAGTCACGTGAATCTTCAGTAGAGCGTGAATGAGTAGTCTCGCTATCTTCACTTCTAGAATGAGCCATAGCTGAACTCGGCATAGCAACAGTAGTAGTCAAAACTATCGAAGCTAAAACAACAATAAAGTTCTTGATTGATTTCATGGATAACACCTTGCTTTCTTTAAATAAAACTATACTAAACCATATTATCTGTCATTATAGTTAATTTGTCAATAATGTTTTGATAAATACACGCCGACCAAACATGATTCAACCCCAATAAACGCATACATGATAAGATACAATAATGAGAAAAATTGCTAAAGCACTAATAATAGATGGCGAGGGCAAGGTCCTTGTACTATATCGTAGCGACAGCCATCCCCACTTCGCCAGACACTTAGACTTTCCTGGTGGAATTGTCGAGCTCAACGAATTAGCAGCAGACGCCGTAGCACGCGAAATATACGAAGAAGCGGGCATAACAATAAAGCAGACAGATTTAAAATTAATACACGAAGAGACCATGCCAAGTGGCAAAATTTGTATGCTGTACTCATGCACCATTAAATCAGAAAGACCAATCGTAAAGATAAGCTGGGAGCACGGACACTCAGAATGGCTAACTACGGGTCAAATAATCAACACTCCTATGCCAGAAAAAGTAGACGATTACTTTGAAATGGTCGTCCGGTACTTACGCTCAGCAATAGCCTAGCATTGACTATTAGTAGTTCTTATGCTATTATATACCTAATGCACGAAGTATTGTGTCAAGAATTGAATTACAAAGAAGGCGACGAGCTACAAGCCTATCTAAAAGATTCTCCTAAATCAGACTTTTCTGGGGGGTTAGTGAATAATCCTGACGGAACAAAGTCTTTTACTTTCTTATCGCTTCATGTAAAGCCCGAGATGCGTCGTCAAGGAATCGCAAGCAAATTAGTAAGTAATCTCGCTGGCGCAGCTTTACATTACGGAGTAACTACTTTTGAAGGCCCCGTGAGCTCAGAACATACTCTCAAGATATTTGATAAACTTTTTGGCGAGGACAACATCGAATACTACGACTATGATAATGAAAATAACAGAGTCTACCTTCCTATGACCAACTCTCAAGCAATATCATCACTAGAAAGAGCTGCTGAATTTGAATCCAGTCTAGAGTGGCGCGATCACAACATAGAAGTAGTCGTTGATCTATCAGATCCCGCGTTAAGTCTACCAACACCAGTATTCAAAGCTCGTGCAAACAGAAAATAGGCCGAACAACTGGAAATAAAATAACGGTCTCAATAAAGTAACAGTAATCTGTATTACTTTAATAAGACCGTTACTTCCTGCAGTGCTAAGCATTAGTAACTTTTTAGGGGTCTACTAATAGGCGCCACTACTTGTACATATTGACGATCGAAATAGGGTTATCCTAATTGTGTCGAAGCAATAACTGCACTAATCAAAATAAATGCGCCACCAAAACCGTAAAGAGTGAAGGCTGCAGTTCCGCCAGCAATCCAGCCAATAGCAACTATAGCTAAACCAGCCAATATTAGAAATGTTGAGCTAACAATAATTCTACCGCCTAATTCGAAAGCTTTGTTTGTTGATTTTGTTTTCTTTGCCATTTTTTTACCCCTAATAAAATTTAATATAACGTCAGTATACTAAGCATAAGCAATATATGCAATAGCTACTTACTGGAGTGGATGTGTAGCAATGATTACAACCCAACCCCAGCAGGACATCGCTACATTAATTTACGCTCTATAGACGAGATTAGGGGCAATATCGCTAGAGCTTGAGGTGTCTAAGACCAGGTTTGCTATAATTACTCTTATGGAAAATAAACCTCGACCCCGTTTTAGCGTAGTTATACCGGCATATAATGAAGCACCGTACCTGCCACAAACTCTAGCCTCACTCAAAAAACAAAACTTTGCAGGCGAAGTTGAAATAATAGTAGTGGACAATAACAGTACAGATCTAACCGCCGACATAGCTAGAAGCCTGGGAGCGAAAGTAGTTGAAGAGAAGCGTCCCGGCGTATGTTTTGCACGACAAAAAGGCACAGAAATTGCCAGAGGCGAAATCGTAGTATCAACAGATGCCGATACTCAATTTCACGTTGACTGGCTGTCTAAAATAGATGGTATGTTCCAAAAGGAAGAGGATGCGGTGGCCGTTGTCGGATCGTGTCATTATACAGATGGTCCTATTTGGGGAACATTATATCCCTATGCTTTATTCGGTGTGATAAGCACTATCTATCGGATAACTGGCAAAACCTATTATGCTACAGCAACTAACATTGCCTTTAAAAAGGAACATTGGATTGGATATGACACCAAGCTTACTCAAGGTGGTGATGAGGTAGATCTTATCCGTAATTTACGCAGTAAAGGCAGGGTAGTATTCGTAAACGGAAACCCTACACTCACTTCTGCTAGAAGGCTAGCTAGAGGCTTTATTTACAATTTTTTTGTCACTTTTTTAATATATTACCTTCTTGAATACAACCTAAGTCGTAGGTTCAAAAGATCGATAATTGGTACTGCGCCTCATTTCCGCAACGACTATAGTCCAAAAATACTGTCAGTCATCAATGCCATAATAGTCACAACTCTAGCTATAGCACTAATCACACAGCAAAATGCTCGACATTATGTCGTGAGAGAAACAACTCAAGTCATTAAAAAGACAACTCAAGTCATTGATAGGCGCTAAATATGATAACTACTGGAGCGATTCTTTTAATAATAGCTGGCCTTTACTGGATATTTATGTCGTCCTACTCTCAAATTTTTGGTAATTTTCCATTTCGTGGCAAGACTAATGCGAAGCAGATAGCCCTTACTTTTGATGATGGGCCAAACGAACCATTCACAACTGATATACTCGATTATCTCGATAGTAAGAATATAAAGGCTACATTTTTTCAGGTTGGCAACTGTATTAATAAGTACCCCGAGGTCACACTTCGTGCATATAAAGAGGGTCACGTCATCGCCAACCATTCTTTATCCCATAAATTCACAAAATACTTTAGCGAACCAAGTTTTGCTAATGAAATTAGTGCTAATCAAACTATTATTAAAAATTTAATCGGCCAAACACCTGCATTATTCCGACCTCCTTGGCTATTTAGAAACCCGTTACTGCTAAGAACCGTCAAGAGGCTTGGCATGACACCAATTTCTGGAGTATTTGGGCATAATCTAGAAATATTCCAGCCATCAGCCGAAAAAATAGCCAAACAAGTCGTCAAGATAGCCAAACCTGGGTCAGTGATAATTTTTCATGATGGCTACGACGCAAAGGGCGGCAATCGAACCGAAACAGTAAACTCAATCAAGATCATTGTTGAGGAACTATCCACTAAAGGCTATGAATTTGTGACCGTCGACAAACTTTATGGCATAAAAGCGTATCAATAATAACGATCAAACTGCTAGGATATATAGGACATTGAATAGCTAGGAAAGTGAAAGAATATATGAAGAATATTACCAAAAAATACACTATAAAAGCGCCAATCTCGTCTGTCTGGCGAGCCCTTACTGATCCGTCGGTAATACAAGAATGGAGTGGTGTGCCAGCAATCATGACTACCCAACTCGCCAAGTTCAGTCTATGGGGCGGGGATATCCATGGCATTAATACTGAAGTAACTGAGAATGAATTATTAAAACAGGACTGGTATAGCGAGGATTGGGCTCAACCGTCAAAAGTCACCTTTACATTAGAAGTCAAAAAGAACAATACAATACTAACTTTACTGCATGAGAGTTTCCCGGAAGCTGAAGCAAAAGATCTAGAGCACGGCTGGGAAGAATTCTATCTAAAGCCTATTAAGCAACTTCTAGAGGACCAATTCTCCAATTAAGCTCAAGACAGATTATTGCGACTAAGCTAACAGATAGGCTTCTTTTATTTACTTAACTAAGATTTATGATAAAATTTAAGCATGAGCAAAACAATTACACTTATCGGTTTGAGAAAATTCAATTATTTTATGGCGGCACTCCACGGCCTCCAAGCAGTCGCCTTACTGGCACTAAGTAAAAACTTTACTCTGCCTATAAGCGCAGGTTATTTGAGTTGGGACCAGGCCGCTATGAGAGTAGTGCCGCGGAGTACTGTGCTCTTTAACTTGTCACTGCCATTACTTATCGCCATGTTTTTGATTATATCGTCGGTTGCTCATATCATAATAGCAACCGTATACAACAAAACTTATAACGAAAACCTACAGAAGGGCATCAACAAAGCCCGTTGGTTTGAGTACTCTATATCAGCAAGCATTATGATGGTTGCGATTGCATTACTAGTTGGTGTCTACGACCTAACAAGCCTAGTTATGATCTTCGGCCTTACTGCAATTATGAACTTGCTTGGACTTGTCATGGAAATACACAACCAAACAACTACCAAGACTAACTGGGTTAGTTATTGGATAGGCTGCCTTGCAGGAATCATTCCTTGGCTAGTTATAGCATTTTACTTCTGGTTGTCAGCAAGCAAGGAAACAGCCGCGCCAGTATTCGTCTACGTCATTTTTATCTCCCTATTCATCTTCTTTAACTGCTTCGCAATCAACATGGTTTTGCAATACAAAAAAGTCGGCAAGTGGAGTAATTACCTATACGGTGAACGTGCCTATATCATCCTTAGCCTAGTTGCTAAATCTCTACTAGCATGGCAGGTATTCGGCGGCACACTTCGTCCATAATAGTCTTTAAAAGCACTTGCACTATGGTGTATAATTAATTTAGCAATGGGAGCATGAACCGCAATCGTGGTCATAGTTCACAGGCTTTATTTTTCAACTATAGGGCGGCATACTCCGGTCACTACCTCACCCTCACACAGCTAAACCTGTAGATATAGTAACCGAACGGTTTTACTTATATCACTTTATCAGGAAGCTCACATTTAAAACCCGTTCAGCTGAACCAAATGGTCAGTTGTTCTCTTAAAGTCTACTAAATGTGAGGAGCTAGAGTTATGAATCAAACAATCAACAAGCAAATTTCGGTATTGTCTTATTATTTTTCCAGCGGCAACTGTGCGCGTTTCTTCCCTAAAAAAATTGAATTTGAAGGAAGCGAACTAGACTTGATCGAATCTGGTCTTAGGTGCTTGGTCAAAAAAGGTCAAAGCTTTATTCAAATATTCAACATGAGTGACGGCAACAACGAATACCGCCTAAGTTTTGAACCAGACAACCGTGAATGGACTCTACTAAGCATGAAAGCTCAGGCCTAGACCATGCAGCTCACACTTCAACTTGCGTCTAACAATAGCTGGGCATTTGCTAAGTACCGTCGCTACAACTATCCAATCAATCCATCGTCTAATAGAAACATAGTCATCACTGCCTGTTCGCGTGAAGCAAAATTACTTGGAATTAAAGCAGGCATGCACTATGAAAAAGCCAAGACTTTAATACCAGAAATTAAAATATTCATAATCGGAGGGACCAATGTATGACAAAACAAACACCGAATTGGCAGAAGTACTTAGACACTCCAGTCAAAACTTCCAGACTTTCAAAATCAAATGGCAAGGCGTCGACTACCACATCTCGAAAATCGTCTACAAACAGTCAAAGGGGACTCCAGCCAATAACTTTTGCGTTCTTGAGGCAACTGACGGATTGGCTATTTTTGAAATAGTCGCCCGTCAGCCTTGGCCAAAATACCACTAATATGAACAATCTACAAAACTCATTACAAATGACTAGTAATCTGTTATTCTATGTCATATGAATCTCTTTTCGAGTCTCAACCATGCCCCAGTGCACGACTATCATGTACCGCTTTTTCTATATCTAGCCATGCTGGCCGTACTAGCATTTTACGCAGTTATCGAATTTCGACATTCAAAACACGATCACGTAATTAAGTTCAAAGAGGCTCTAAAGTGGTCACTTATATACATATTTATTTCGCTAGCTTTTTCGGTTCTAATATTTTTCTTGATTGGCAAACAAGCGGCTGGTGAATACCTAGCAGCTTGGGGAATCGAGAAGGCCTTAAGCCTCGACAACTTATTTATTATGGGACTGATTTTTACTGGGTTTAAGGTCAAGCCAGAATACCAACGACGAATGCTCAATTACGGCATTGCTGGCGCAATAATCTTCAGACTTATATTTATCCTAGCCGGATTTGAGCTTTTGAGACGATTTGAGTGGGTGAGTATTATTTTTGGACTAATCCTATTAAGAGCATCCTGGAAGGCATACAAAGAGGCTCGTGGTGGTCATGATATTGAAGAAGAATTTGAAACCATTGAAGGACCGATGATCCGACTCATGAACAAAGTTCTGCCTATATACCCAAAATTTGTCGGCCATAAATTAACAACCAAAATAGACGGAAAACGAATGCTAACCATGATGGCTGCTGTGATTATTATAATAGAGTTCACAGATATCATATTTGCTGTGGACAGCGTACCGGCGGTATTAGCAGTAAGCCCAGACCGTTTTATAGCCTACTCCAGCAATGTTTTTGCATTACTAGGCCTAAGAGCTCTATTTTTTGTCTACGAAGCTGTCGCCGACAAGTTCTGGGCAATTAACTGGGCGCTGTCGGCTATCTTGGGCTGGATTAGCTTTAAGATGATAACCGGTCCATTCGGCCTACATATACCAATATTAATCAATCTTAGCGTTCTGTTTGTATTATTTTTCGGTAGCATGATTATTTCTATCATATGGCAACCCAAGCACAAAAAAGCTAAAGCTTAACACGAACTATAGCTTAAACTACTTGACGCTAGAAAATTGCAACATACGCTTGCCGAAAAGTAGCGTCTTGGTGGATAATGATTAGTGTTCTATTGAAAGCGATAAATTAATTAGGGGGCTGTATGTCGAAGATTACAATTTATAGCACTGCAACTTGTGTCTACTGCAAAATGCTCAAAGACTATCTTACAAAGCATAAAATCAAATACACCGAAAAGCACGTTGACCAAGATCAGAAGTTGGTGCAGGAGCTCATGGATAAGAGCGGGCAACTTGGCGTACCATTCACAGTTATCGAAAACGATGACGAAACGTCTAGTACAATTCTAGGATTCGACAAGTCAAAGATCGATCAAATACTCGGTCTGGCATAAAAAATTAATTCAGGAGGTCAAAAATGAAGGCTATTTGGAACGGAGTAGTTATCGCAGAAGCGCCCAGAGAAGAATTAATTTATATTGAAGGCAATCTGTATTTTCCGCCTTCTGCCGTCAACAAGGACTATTTTACAGCAAATGACTTTCATACAACCTGCCCATGGAAGGGTGAGGCCAGCTATTATGACGTTGAGGCTAACGGCAGCAAAAACGCCAATGGAGCCTGGTATTATCCGCAACCAAAGTCAGGGGCTATAGAAAAAGTCAAAAAAGACTTTAAGAATTACATAGCTTTCTGGCAGGGCATAACAGTTGAAGAATAAGCTTTGTCTATCTTTCTGTAAATAAACTATACTAGGTATAAATGGCCGACCATAAATTAAAAAACCAACAACCCTTTAGTCACAAACTTGATTTGTGGCTAAAAAGTGACAGCCCAAAAACCCTGTCTGCTATGAACGATGTTTTTGCGGAAAAAAGCTTTGCCATCTCTTTTCTGCTATTAATGTCTATACCGGCGCTACCGATACCTACGGGCGGTATAACGCATGTGTTTGAAGCGATTACCATGTTATTAGCGCTCGAACAAATTATTGGCATGCGGACCATATGGACGCCTAAGTCTTTAGGCAAAAGAGAAGTTCCAAAGGCTGTAATCAAAAAAGCTCTGCCTTTTTTAATCCGACGAATCAAGTGGTTCGAAAAGTACTCTCGCCCTAGATTCAGCAAATTCTTGGCCAATCCTTTAGTTAATTCAATGTTTGGTATTATTATTTTTGCACTAGCACTCACAGCAATAACGGCCATACCTTTTAGCGGACTAGATACGCTGCCTTCGCTAGGAATCGTCTTCATTTCACTAGGGCTCATACTTGAAGATATTGTTGGCGCGCTCGTAGGCATCCTAATAGGATTAGCCGGCGTAGCGGTAATATTTGGCCTAAGTCAGATTATAATTAATCTAATACCCTAAAACTCGTAAACAAACCAATGGTGTCTTTTAATTATTGGCTTTCGTATAGGCAATTTAAATATATAGCTAACAAATTTAGTGCCTGGCTTCAATTCGCTATCAAGCTTAGACTCCAACTTTTCCATAAAACGAGGTGTCAAAAAAGTCATAACTACATCAGCATCCGACAAGTCACAACTCCAGAAGTTGCCTAGGTAAACATGGGCAGATTTATATTTATAATTCCTAAGCCAAGCGATAAGCCACATCAATGGATTAATCTCGTAACCAATCGCAGTTGCACCCATTTTGGCGGCCTCTGCAACGAATCGTCCATCACCGCAACCTAGCTCATAAAACACATCGCCCGACTTTAGACGACTATCTTTAATTACTTTTTTTAGATCTTTCTTGAATGCAGGAACCCAAGGTGCACCCAAAGGTCCTGCCACAGCAAATCCAGCTAATATGATAAAGAATACTCCAAAATAGATATAGATTTGCATGAATTTATGTACATTATATAGGCGTCGGTATATGATTGGAAGTATCAAATCTAGCTTATGTTAAACAAAGACGAATTAACCACTGAAGTAAACGAGATAAAAACCAGAGTTGGGGATTCTTTAGCATCACAAAAAGCTGTTGGTGTTATGGCTACAGGACAAGTTATCAAGACCGCTCAGGAAGTAAAAAGCTACTGGAACAAGCTAGGACCAGGACTAACAACTGGCGCCTCAGATGACGACCCTTCAGGAATAGCTACTTACTCCCAAGCTGGAGCAAGATACGGATTTCAACTATTGTGGCTAGCAGCCTTTACTTTTCCGTTAATGTCAGTTGTGCAAGAAATGTGCGCCCGTATCGGACTAGTTACTGGCAGGGGATTAGCCGGCACAATAAGATTACACTTTTCAAAAAAACTACTCTACACAGTTAGCCTATTATTATTTGTGGCAAATGCTTTTAACATTGGAGCCGACCTTGGTGCTATGGCTAAGGGTGCGCAACTAATCAATGAGGGGTGGAATTTCTACATGCTAGTTATCGGATTTTCCGCGATTAGTTTGGCTCTACAGGTTTTTACTCCTTACGACAAATACGCACGATACCTAAAATGGCTAGCTATGGTCTTGCTGGCTTACGTAGCGTCGGCAATACTAGCGCACTTAAATTGGTCAGACGTTATGCATAATGCATTTATACCTCATATAAAATTCAACAAAGACCAACTCCTAATTATTTGCGGGGTGCTTGGTACGACTATTTCACCTTATTTATTTTTTTGGCAGACCTCACAGGAAGTAGAAGGCGAAATATCATTAGGCAAAACATCTATAGTGTCACGCCGTGGTGCCACTAAATCTGAAATTAAAAACATGCGTATAGATGTCTGGTCTGGAATGTTTTTGTCTAATGTAGTCATGTTCTTCATAATTGCTGCTTGTGGCGCCTTACTGTTTGGTAACGGTATAACCAACATCACTACAGCCTCGCAGGCTGCAGAAGCATTAAGGCCTTTCGCAGGCGATGCCACCTACTTCTTATTTGCAGTGGGCATCATAGGCACAGGACTACTTGCGATACCCGTATTAGCAGGTTCTAGCTCGTATGCCATCGCAGAAAGCTTTCAGTGGAAGGAAGGCCTCAGCCGTAAACTACGCCAAGCCCAGGCCTTCTACGCAACGATATTCTTGTCGATGTTGATAGGACTAGGCATCAACTTTATTGGCATCGATCCTATCAAAGCGCTTATCTATTCTGCAGTCTTTAATGGTATTATCGCACCACTAATACTTCTGCCAATTGTTTTAATCAGCAGCAATCGCAAAATTATGGGCGAGTGGACTAACCATAAACTAACGACGTTAATTGGCTGGATGGTAGTTGGAATAATGACTATTGCAGGCGTGGCAGCAATAATTGCAATAGTGCTTTAGCTATTCATATCTTAGGGCTTCAATAGGGTCTTTGCGCGCCGCCCTAACAGCTGGAATAACTCCAAAAACTATACCTAAAGCTATAGAAACTCCAGCAGAGATCAAGACTACTTCTAAAGATATTACTGGATTCAAATGCGTTACTATTCGTAGCACCGCATTAACGACAAAAGCCAGGCCTATACCAATTGCACCACCAGTAGAACTAAGTATCGTGGCCTCGACAAAAAACTGCTCTGATATTTGACGATTCGTAGCGCCGATAGCTTTTCTAATTCCAATCTCGCGAGTTCTTTCGGTCACAGAAACAAGCATTATATTCATAATACCAATTCCACCTATTAGCAGAGACATGGCAGCAACTCCAGATATAAACGCCGTAAATACTTTTAGAATATCGCTAACAACACTCAGATTTTCGTCCTGTTTTAATACTGTAAAGTCGTTTTGACCGCCATGAGCTAGCGTCATCTTCTTATTTATTGATGCTATTGCGGCCGTAGTCTGGTCGACGCTTTCAGGACGTACAAGAACCTGCGCTAATTGATTGTGTCCAGTCAGCTCTTGACCTGCGGCATAAGGCATAGCAATTGCCTGATTCAAATCTGTGCCGTAAGCTAGTGGACTATAGTTAAATTCTTCAAAGACACCAATTACTACAAATTCAGTGCCCCTAATAGTGAGGGTTCGACCTATCGGCACATTCTCGGCGAATAAATTCTCGGCAACTCGTTTACCAATTACGACGACATGCTTATTAGAATCTGTATCGTCAAAAAATACTCCATGAGTAATTGTTTGCTTTAGCATGGCGGGGAACTTATCGTTTGTGGCAATTACCAGGCTTTGATTGTACTGAACGTCGTCCAACTTAACTCCGCTATTAACTAGGCCTATCGGAACGACAGTTTTTACACCGCTAGATGATTTAATCGTCTCAAGATCTGAATCACTCATACTCCCGCTACCAAATGCAAAATTACCGATCTGATTAACTTTCACAATATTGCCGTTTTTATCACGAGTAACCAAATTACCGGGTCGTACCGAGATCAAATCACTGCCAAGTAAGTTAATCTGGCCAACGACTTGTCGTTTTACGCCCTCACCAATACTGACTATTGTTATCACTGACAAAACACCAAGAATCACACCTGTCATAGTCATTAAGCTACGCCATTTAGAATATTTAAGACTTTGTGCTGCAGATCTTATATTGCGGGTGATTGACATGTTACTTCTTTATCCGTTTCATGCTTTTTGATCGACTAGTTGGCTTCTTGGCTTTTGCACGAGGCTTTTTGGTGGTGTGTTTGGTCGGGATAGCCTTCATCAGAGCTGACACTCCAGCCAAATCATCTTCTTCAGTCTTGCGCTGGAATAAGTTCAACGCTTTTCTTGCCAGTTTTGGCACTTCGCCAATTGGTGTGTTCTCGTCATGAACTATGACGCCGTCATGCATGTAGACAACTCTATTAACATATCTTGTCAGTTCAGGATTATGGGTAACTAGCAAAATAGTATTGCCCAGTTTATGAATGTCACTCAGTAACTCCATAACAACTCTACTAGATTCGCTGTCAAGGTTACCCGTCGGCTCGTCTGCAATAATAATATCCGGGCTATTAACTAGGGCCCTGGCGATGGCAGCTCTTTGCGTCTGGCCACCACTTAAATGCTTTGGTAGATAATACTCGCGGTCAGACAAGCCAACTCTTTCCAGCAGGGCAGAAGCAGTCTTTATTCTTTTATTAGCTCCAACACCCTTATATACCAAGGGAAGAGCAACGTTCTCTAAAACATTAAGCCTTGGTAGAAGGTTAAATGATTGAAAAACATAACCTACGCGGTCACGACGGATTTTTGCCAATTGATTTGTCCTAAGCCTTGAAACATCTTTACCACCTAATTTATAACTCCCGTAAGTAGGCCGATCCAATAGTCCAATTAGGTTCATTAGCGTCGACTTACCGGACCCGCTAGGACCCATAATTGCTACGAATTCACCTTTTTCGATAACCAAATCAATTTCGTCTAAAGCCAAAGTAGTAGCATCACCAAATCCAAAAATTTTACTTATTTCTTTGAGTTCAATTATTGGCACGGAATGCAATCCTTTTATGTTTATCGTTTGGCTTATAAAAGGCGCACCCGTTTTTGCGAGTACACCTAAGTATTACAATTATATGTTACTCTGTTGGGTTGAATATTCAAGGGTAAAATGGAAATTAAAATATTAGATCTAATCTGTTACAATATTGACTACAATGGAGAGGTCGCATAGTGGCCTAGTGCGCCGTCTTGGAAAGGCGGTATGGGGGTAACCTCATCGAGGGTTCAAATCCCTCCCTCTCCGCCAAAATATAATGCTTGCGCTTAAATTATTGTCGTTGTAAAATACGAGGGTATTAGCTAAAAAAATATATAGCAAACTAAGAAAGGGTGGGCATTAAAATAATGAAGATTCAAAGAAAAGAACAGGGCTTTACGATCGTCGAGCTCTTAATCGTAATCGTCGTAATCGGCATCTTGGCACTACTAGTAATCACTACTTTTACAGGTATTCAACAAAAGGCACGAAACACTGAGCGCACAACAGACGTTACCGCTATTGCGTCGCACCTTGAAGCCTACAACGCAATAAACGGATACTACCCGACACTAGCAAACATGAATGACGCAACATTCCGCACAGACAACCTTAAAGGTTTGGATGTAGCTGCTTTTGCCGATCCAAAAGCACCAACCGTGCAAACGCTTAGCGCTACAGCAGGGGCCAATGTATACTCATATGTTCCACTAACTACTGCAGGCGCTGCTTGTACTAACGTCACTGGTTCTGAGTGTGCATCATTTACTCTAACAGCTACAAACGAAACCTCACCAGTAACTACGTTCACAAAGAAAAACCTTTAGTAGGCAAACAATAATAATTAAAAAAGACCCGCCACCGGGTCTTTTTTAATTATTATTGAAAGCAGATTTTAATAGTTCAAACTGAGACACAATTAAACGACAGCCTACTTAATTGTCGTGCCAATGTTCTCGCCACTAACAATTCTTAGAAAATTTCCTGGAGTCATTGCGTCAAAAACAATAATAGGCATATGCTGTTCCATGGCGAGACCTAGAGCAGCCTTGTCCATGACTTTGATTGCAGTATTCTCAACAGCTTGCTGGAAACTCACTTCATCAAGTCTGACTGCATCTGGATTATGAGAAGGGTCCTTGTCGTACACGCCGTCAACTTTAGTGGCCTTTAAAACGCGCTCACAATCAAGTTCTAAAGCAATAGAAACTGCAGCAGTGTCGTGCGTGAAATATGGTCGTCCAAGACCAGCGGCAACTATCAAAACTCTCTTTCTCTCGAGATGCTTTTCTGCCAATCGGTAAGAATACGACTCAGCAATTTGTTCTGCAAAAATATTGCTAACACATCTAGTCGGCAGGCCGATACTTTCAAAGATGTCGGTAAGTGCCATGGCGTTTATTAAACCACTTAACATGCCCATTTGGTCGGCTGTGACTCTTTTGATGCCCTGACCAGCCATTTCCGCACCTCGCACCATATTTCCGCCACCGACTACTAATACGACTTCAACATTGCTATCTACGACTTGTTTTATTTCGTTTGCAAGATAAAGAGCTATCTTTGGATCAACGCCAAATTCGTGTTCACCGGACAATTGTTCACCTGATAATTTGAGTAAAATTCTTTTGTACATTAGCATGTAGTTTAACAGATGACCCCAGTTGATGCTATACTTTTCATGAATAACTATTCAACTATGTCTGCGATATAAGGAGCAGTGATGATCAAAATCTACTCATGGAACGTAAACGGCATTCGGGCAGTCCACAACAAGGGCTTGTTTTTGCCATTCATAGAAAAAGAACAGCCCGACATATTATGCCTACAAGAAACAAAGGCCGCACAACATCAGTCCGAAGTGGACTTACCTGATTATGAAGAATTCTGGAACTCGGCAGACAAAAAGGGCTATAGCGGCACAGCAATTTTTACAAAAATTAAACCCTTAAATATCATTAATGGTTTACCTGATAACATAATCAAAAAATTCGGACTAATTGCAGACGGTTACGGCGACCCAAACAGCGAGGGCAGAGTAGTGGCAGCTGAGTTCGATAAATTTTACTTAGTTACCGTCTATACACCCAACGCCAAAGACGATTTGTCGCGCATACCACTACGCCACGAACAATGGGACCCGGCATTTTTAGCGTACTGCCAAGAACTCGAAAAGCAAAAACCAGTAATTTTTTGTGGCGACCTAAATGTTGCACACACAGAGGACGACCTCGCCAACCCAAAGCCAAATATCGGCAAAAGAGGCTTCACTAGCGAAGAACGCAAAGGATTCGAAAATTTCACAAGGGCTGGATTTGTTGACACATTTAGAATGTTTACAAAAGGCAGCGGTCACTATAGCTGGTGGACTTATTGGGCTAAATCGCGGGAACGAAACGTTGGATGGCGTATTGATTACTTTTTGGTGTCAAAAATATTAAGCTCAAAAGTTAAAAGCGCAGCAATACATGCTGATGTTATGGGCTCTGACCACTGCCCAGTAAGCATAACGCTGGATATATAGAGATACTTATTATGGATAACAGCTACTGGCTAAAACAAAGTGATGCAGAGCCGCTCTTTCCTGATTTGATATGGAGCCGACCTGAAAGCAAACAAGCTGCCGGCAAGTTACTTATCATTGGAGGTAACGCACACGGCTTCTCAGCTCCAGCCGAAGCCTACGTTATTGCCGGAAAATCTGGAATAGGGTCAACTAGAGTCGTGATGCCTAATGCACTAAAAAAACTAACAGGTGCATTGCTAGAAAACGTCGAATACACCGCCAGCACACTTAGCGGTAGTTTTAGCAAACTAGCGCTGGACGACTTACTTGCAAACGCCGCTTGGTCAGATGGTGTATTGTTTGCTGGTGATTTAGGCAAAAACAGCGAAACAGCAATAACTATCGAAAAATTTATCAACAAATATAGCGGACAAGTTACTTTTACCAAGGATGCTACCGACTACTGCCTAACAGATGCAGCGGCTGTAATGTCCCGACCTGAAACTCTACTAATAATGACGATCGCGCAGCTCCAAAAACTATTTATCGCCACAAAACAAACAACCGCCATAAGTTACGATATGAATATATTGAACTTAACAGCTGCTTTAAATGTTATAGGCGAAAAATATCCCGCAACAATAATTGTTAAACACCAAGGGCAGCTGCTGGTCAGTGGGCAAGGCTTTGTATCGTCAACTCGTACAGATCTAGATAATGAAGATGCCTGGAGACTTCAAACAGGAACAAAAGCGGCTGTCTGGTGGCTACAGAATCCAACCAAATCATTCGAGGCAATCACCACGAGCCTACTTGACGCCTAGGTCTTTTGGTCTGGGATTTAACTTAACGGGCGGTAGGGCGATGGTAAAGGCCTTGAGTAAATCGAAGGGGATAATCTCTTGCTCAGTAGGCTTCGACTCGTTATTAGGCAATTCAGCCTCTTTGAACTCATTTTTGTGTTGAGCGTCAATATTGTCAATTTCAGGTATAACTAAAGGCTTAAATAATAAACTGCGTGGAGGGATAGAATACTTAACTGGCTTATCGTCAGGTAATAAATCTCGCCTATTATTGGCTTCCTCGTTATATGTGTTGAATTCTGACATAGTCATATATTACCAATTACTAGTCTAGATATAGCAGACTTTTGTTAAAAAATAATTCGGCTTTAAAAAATAAAAAGATTTATAGGCAATTGGTGCCGCGGGACGGACTTGAACCGTCACGAACAAAAGTTCACAGGATTTTGAGTCCGGCGTGTCTACCAATTCCACCACCGCGGCTCCAGCTGACTATATTATTACTAATCTGTTTGACTATTAAAGAACAGGGTATATTGTACCATAAAAATTCACTAAATATAGTACTGTTGGCCAAGCTAATCTTCGTAATATAGAGTATAATTTAGCTAAATACGGAACAAACATATGGAACCAGACGAAATACAACAAAACGAGAAAACTGCCGAACAAATCAGAAAACAACTGGGCAAGCTATACGGTGAAGAGCCCGCTATAGCGGAAGAGATAGAAGACGTGTCAGACGAAACCGACGACCTCTCTAAGCACCAAAGGTTTGTCTATAAACTTAGTCATTCTGGTAAAAGCCCCGACGACATAGAAACAGCCTGGCACCAATATTACGCAGGATTGTCGGACAATGATAAACATGAAGTTTGGCGAGAGTTTCAGGAAACTTCAAATACTCAAGAATCAGTCATCAGTGAATCTACCGAAATAAACTCTGTCAAACCAAGCCAGAACCACACGAGAGTAATTGACGAACCTGTCGTTATTCCAAGAAACCAATTTATCCGCCCGACTTATTACGACGAAGAACCACAACCAAAACATTCCCGAAACCGAAGCACAAAAACAGTATCAGAAATCAAAAGACAACTAATAGGGAATATTGAGTCCAGGCAAAAACTAAAACCTAAACAACATTTAAAATCATTAATTTTTGGTCTTTCTGTAGGATCAATATTTGTACTTTTTCTACTTTTTGGATTCTTCAACGAACGATTTATCGCACCCTTTATCACGCCTAGCCGCAGTGTCAGTTCGACTCCTATTATTGTCGACGATTCGGGTATAGCAATAAGCAAAGAGCCGAAAATAATTATCCCGAAAATCAATGTAGAGGCACCAGTTGTTTATGACGAGCCATCTATAGAAGAGAAGGTGCTCCAGACGGCTCTACAACGAGGCACAGTGCATTATGCCACCACACCTCTACCAGGAGAAAAGGGAAATGTCGTTATTTTTGGACACTCTAGCAGCAACCTACTAAACCAAGGAAAATATAAATATGCCTTCGTTTTATTAAGCAGAATGTCTATAGGCGATATATTTTACTTAACTAAGGACGGGCAACGTTTTAGCTATAAAATATACGAGAAAAAGATAGTCAGTCCAACAGCTGTTGAAGTAATCGGGACAGCCAGCAAACCAGAAACAGCAACCCTTATAACTTGCGACCCTCCAGGCTCTTCGCTTAACCGGCTAGTCATAATCGGCGAGCAAATTAACCCAGATCCAAACCTAAATATCGCTGCCACCACTCAGACAATTACTCCCGCCAAAACAACTCTGCCAACAATTCTTCCAAGTAACTCACCAACTCTCTGGAGTCGTATAAAGAACTGGTTCTAAAAAGCTAGGGTAGGCGTAATTCTGTTCGTGTAAGCGCGGAACTTGCCGGACTACTTGTCGACGGCGCGATATTAAATAAGGCTGAATAATCTTTATTAAAGAACGGTCGTTGGTTGGAATTACTTGCTGACAATACTTGTTGATTAGAGCCGTCAAAATCAAATGCCATAGTTTTGCCTTCAGTCACAATCGTGAGCCTGTCGCCATCCATCCAATAAGCAGTCTGATTAACAATAACAGGCTGCTTTAAGTCAAAGTAGAAGTGCCTTTCCGTCTCTATGTCATAGCTAGAAAATTTTACGCCATTTTGAGAAATTATATAGCGAGCAGTGTCTGAAAACGAAATTGAGTCGATTTGTTCAGCTCTTAATACGGTCAGTGGAGCTAACGATTTAAGGTTAGCTTGCTTCAAAGAGTCTTGAGGATTTTTATATACATAAACACGACCTGCAGCATTTTTTGGCCCGACAACCATATACCAATTACCACTGTATTGAGCGAGATCTAGCTTAACTTCTGTTTTTGGATCGAAATTCTGCATCAAGTAACTATTAGTTCCGTCCCAGAGCTTTACGCTTAATGGTCCATCGACAAGCCCATTGTCTGTGGAGTACATAACTAGTTTTTCACCGTGCGTCTTATAGCTCAAAACATTCTGGAGGATTCTGTTGACCTGCTTGGTCTTAGCGTCATAAATAGCAAGGCTATGATCAGATGATTTATAAACTGTCATCTTGTCGAACCGCTTATCTACCAAATCAATTGTAGCGCCGTCTATCTGCAACTGCTTAGAAACATTATAAGAGCTGGCCACTGTATCGCGGTCAATCATTATATATTCATAACTAGTCCCAAATTCGTGCTTAACTAAAAGATGCTTATTGTCGTTCGACCATTCTACTAATTTAATAGTTTGGATGGCGGTGCTAGAGGTCAGTAATCCGGCGGGTAGAACTAGTGGAGTGGGGGTCGGTTTGTCATTATTCATATCGAACATATCAAAGTTAGTCAATGCCGCTGACGACTGGACCAACATCCATCTTTTGTCCGGGCTATAAGTCGCAAAGCTTGGCGTGGTCGCATACTGCTTTAATTCACTTGTTACGAGTTTAGTGGGGAATAAAAGGGGGTAAATGACTCTCTCGACACTTCCACCATCCAAATTAATAATCCGCTTCCAGCTACGATAACCGACACTCCTGAGTTCGAGCAAGTACTCTCCACCAGGTATTGTCAGCTTGGTATCAGTTTTTGACTTAATTGAAGTTCCATTGAGATAAATATCTGCTGCAACCGGCTTAGAAGAAATAAATAATAGTCCGTTTTGTATAACTTGCCCAGTCTTCCTATTTAAATCATAGCCATACGATTGGTATAGCAGAATTGTTGCGGCGGCGATAACAGCTGTTGCCACCAAAAAATAACCAACAAAAAGTCGTGTTAGATGTGCTTTTTTTTGGCTAGGGTCTTGGTAGTCCATATTTACTTTTGTTTTTCTGATTTTATACGCTAGTCATAGTATACAACTATTTATTTTAATATAAAGAGCGCAACTTATTCTAGTTGTAAAGATATGCGCTTAAGGTTATGATATTAAATAGATAGTAATAGATACAAAATGACTGACAAAAACACAATTGAGCTAAACGGTAAAATATATGACAGTACTAGCGGTAAGGTTATGGCGACACAACCTGCCAAAAGCAAGAAGCCTAGTCATAAAGCCAGTGCTAACGCCGGGACGGTCCATCACAAAACACAGCGCCCAAAAACATTAATGAGATCTGTTGTAAAACGACCTAGATTCACTCAAAAAAGACTTCTACCTGCAAAAACACTAAATAAATCTGGAGTTAAGCCTGTTTTACCTACAAAGATAGACGAAGAAAGAGTCAGCAGAGCCAAAGATGTACCTATGAGTAAACTTGTAAGTCGTTTTAACGGCTTGGCCGACAGAGCAACTCTTGTCAAGAAAACAGCTGTAATTTCCGTCAAAACAGCTCCAGCCGATAACATTAGCTTCCATAACTCTGCTCCCGTAAGCATAGAGTCAATCCCTAAAGATATATTCATGGCGGCCCTCAGCCGAGCCGAAAGCCATAAAGAAAAGCCTCTACCAAAAACCAAATTGCACCATAAAGCTGCCAAAAAATTAGGAGTAAGTAATAAAATTTTTGCAGTCAGTAGCGCTACATTCTCAGCAGTATTGCTATTTGCATTTTTTGCCTATCAAAACATACCTAATACTGCATTCCGACTAGCAGCCTCACGTGCAGGTGTACAGGCATCTCTACCTAGCTATAAACCAGCTGGCTTTGCTAAGAGCGGTCAAACCGAATCAGCACCTGGACAAATATCTGTAAAGTTCGCATCTAACAGCGATAACAGGAGCTTTACAGTGACTCAGCGCGCCTCTAAATGGAACAGCTCCTCATTACTAGAAGACTACGTTGCCATCAATCGACGCAACTACCAATCATTGCAAGTAGGTAGCAAAACTATTTACTTATATGGCGATTCCAATGCCACATGGGTTGACGGCAATACTTGGTACAAGATAGAAGGCAACTCAAACTTAAGTAGTCAGCAGCTACTCAGCATCGCCAAATCAATGTAATTTACTGAGTAATATTACCGCAGGATAAGCACCAATAATCTTAAAATATCATGTTACAGTTATGATAAAATAAGGCGAAATGCATAAAATTAAAAATTGGAGAATATTTTGCTGGCTTCTGGTCCTATCTGGTATCGGAATAATAATATTCGGCAACTACTATCCTAGTCTTTACTCTGCGCCATCAACTTATAAAAGCACGACTGGTCTCGTTATTGGAGTCAAAAAAATATACCCTATTGATGATTATACGTGTCGCTTTGACTGCAATATTGTGATAATGGACTCTGTTGAAATAACCTTTACCGTCAATCAAAATAGATATAAATTCAATGAATCTGTCGGTGTAAATAAATTCCCACTGAATAAGTTAGTAAAAGTATCTTATAACCCCGAAAATCCAGGCTCTAAACCTGTCACAACAAATAATTCCGTAGTTATAAGAGATGGGAAGGCTATCGTTATATTAGGAAAGATATTATGCATACCCTTAATACCCTTACTATTATTTAACAAAAGAAATAAGCAATCCCAAGAGTCGCAATCTACATCTGGCTACGATACTGCCTTGCTGCCAAATAAGCTGTCAACAACAAATAACACTATCATTAATGAAGTTACCGTTGAGCCAGACGAAGCACCAGCGCCTCATAGTGCTATTATTTCTGCTGATAAATTAGATTCTGAAGAAAAAAAAGCACTCATAGATATGCTAAATATAGCCTTTACTAATTGGGCGAACAAAACAAAAGCAGCTGCGATGTATTGGGGAATTATTGCACTATCAGCAACCCAGGCTCTGACGTTCATAGACTCGTTAAAACTTAAAAATTTAAAAATACATCTTATCTATAGTATCTGTACTGTCCTAATGATTGTTTTTGTATATTTTATATATGCTAAAAAGATAATAAAAAGAAGAACCGAAACTTTAAAAAATCTAGACAATATCTTACCCGTCTTTATGATTAGCGGTACTCTAACTGTCGACACGTTATACCAAACACTAAAGATTGATGATTACGAAGTAACGGGACGCGACCCTGAACTAAATATAACTAACGCAAAAATAAAAATAAATAAATACATTTCTTATGGTGCTGAATTTTACGATATCGTCGATGACCTACAGAAGAGTCGTGCAACTATCGAGTTTATCCCATCATTGTCAATAGTTAGGTCGATTAAAGACGAAGAAGGTCATGGCTACAATTGCATAACTGGAGCTGTTTTTTAAGATATTTTCCCTGAAATCGGATGGCGATGTTATTTCTGTTATAATTAGCGCAATGAAAGAAGTTAGAACTCGATTTGCGCCTAGTCCTACCGGCTTTATGCACGTTGGCGGTGTTCGCACGGCCTTGTTCGCGTGGCTAGTAGCTAAACAGGCTAACGGCAAGTTTCTGCTTAGACTTGAAGATACCGACAAGAACCGCGAAGTAGCTGGATCGGCCGAACACATCATGGAATCGCTACGATGGCTAGGGCTAGAGTGGGACGAAGGCCCCGACATAGGCGGCTCGCACGCACCTTATCTCCAGAGTGAACGACTCGATATATATAAGCAGTGGGCTGAGAAACTAATTGCTAGCGGTCGAGCATACGCTGACCCTTACACAAAAGAAGAGCTTGAGACTTTTCGTGTTGACGCTCAAAAAAACAAACAACCCTTTTTGTACCGTAATCATCGGCCAGAAAATCCACCAGTATGGGATGGCAGCCAGGCGTTAAGATTTAAGTCAGATCCAAAAGTTTATCATTGGAAAGACGCTGTGCTGGGAGACTTATCAGCCGGAGCTGAAGCCGTTGACGACTTCATACTAATAAAATCAGACGGCTACCCAACCTATAATTTCTGTCATATTGTTGACGACGAGCTCATGGAAATAACGCATGTTATTCGGTCACAGGAATTTATTGCATCGGTCCCACGATTTTTAAATCTTTATGATGCCCTTGGTATTGACTGGCCGATATTTGCTACATTGCCTTATGTAATGGGTGCGGACGGCAAGAAAAAACTAGGTAAACGCGACGGCGCAAAAGATATTCTCGACTATAGAAAAGATGGCTACCTTCCGGAAACTATGATTAATTTTCTTGCCACCTTGGGCTGGAACGATGGAAGTGAACAGGAAATATTTAGCGTCAAAGAATTGATAGAGAAATTCTCGCTAGCAAGAGTACAACGTAGTGGTGCGGCATTCGACGAACAAAGACTATTATGGATGAATGGCAGTCATATTAGAGGTATTAGTCTTGATGACTTATTTGATAGAACTAAAAGTTACTGGCCAGAGCAATCCAATCAAAAAAGCGATGATTACAAAAAATCTGTTCTTGGTTTAATTCAAGAAAGACTAAAATATTTTGCAGAAATACCCGAGTTAACTACTTTCTTTTTTGAAGATCTACCAATTAATCTTGAACTAATCACATCAAATAAACAGCTCAAAAAACTAGAAAATCAACAACTCAAAACTTATCTTCAAGAGGCCTTAGAAGTTCTTACCGACTCTGATTTTAGCGTCAATAATTTATCTGATACTCTTAATAAACTACTTGAAACAACAGGTGAAAAACCTGGGATATTATTTAGCTTAATAAGAATTGCCACAACTTGGGCGCCAGCATCTCCTGGATTAGCCGACACATTATGTGTACTCGGAAAAGAAACTACACTTCGTCGCATCAGAGCCAGCATATCTAGCATTTAAATAAATCGCACAGTCTAGCCACTAGTAATAAGTAGTGTCTTAGTATTTAGCTTGTGCCTATAGGCAAATAAGCATTAGCACTGTTACAATATAGTCTATGGATGATATTTCTTGGCCTAAAAACAAACCAAAATCAAAAACTAGATCAAAGAAAATTCTTACTGTTAGGGGGGCGCCTACTGAGCTCGATCCTTTAGATTTAGATATCAAATCAGAAGAAGCAGTAACCGAGCTACAAACAGAAACGCAACCTCTAGAGAGTAATGCAGACCCCTTAGTCATTGCTGACGCATCGCCAGCCATTGCTGAGCCAAAAACAAGAAGAATATTCTTTAAGCACACCAACATGACCAAGAAAAAGTGGGCAATGCTAATTGTCGTGCTTATAGCGCTTATAGCGGCAGGTGTGTATGGAGGCATTAAATTATACAAACACTATAGTTCATCATCTAAAGTAAAAACGTCGACCACAAAAACAACCAAACCAGTTCCACCGCCAATTACAACTGGGCCATCACCATTGACAGGCGCAGAAGTTGATTTGAGCCTAGTAGGCAGGCCTGTTACGGGCATTATGATAGAGAACAGCTTTGACGCACGTCCACAATCTGGGCTTAAAGACGCCGGTATAGTTTACGAAGCTATCGCCGAAGGAGGAATAACAAGATTCTTAGCCCTATACCAAGAGGCACGACCTGACTACATAGGACCAGTCCGCAGCGTACGACCTTACTATCTAGACTTTTTGATGCCCTTTAATGCCTCCATCGCTCATGTTGGCGGCGCCCCACAAGCTTTGGCAGAGATCAAAACATTCGGCATACATGATCTTGACCAATTCGCTAACGGCAACTCCTACACTAGAATTACTCAAAGATTTGCGCCCCACAATGTCTATACTAGCTTCGACAAAATGGACGCGCTTAATGCTGAAAAAGGTTTCAAATATGTTGAGTTCGCGGCCTTCCCAAGAAAAAAGGACTCCCCAGCTACTCCAAAACCTACTACTACAACTGCGGCCACTAAGCCTACCGCCACAACAACTACTACACCAATCCCAGCCGTAAACGCAATAGACCTAGCAATTTCTGGACCAGATTTTAACGCTCACTACGACTATGACTTGTCTACTAACACTTACAAGAGGAGTGAAGGTGGTGCCATACATATAGACGAAAAATCAGCCGTCCAACTTGCACCAAAAGTTGTAATCGCATTAGTTATGGAGCGCGGGATTGCTAGCGACGGTCAACATACTGACTACTCAACAACAGGCAACGGACATATGTTTGTATTTCAAGACGGCACCATAACTGAAGGCACGTGGACAAAATCCGATAGAACTTCACAGTTTGTATTTACTAATGCTGCTGGTCAACCGCTCAAACTTAATGCCGGCCAAACATGGATCACCTTAGTAGATAAAGCTACGAATGTAACCTATAAATAAGCAACAAAATGAAGTACTTTAAAAGTTTTAAGCGTGGGGTTCAGCTACACTTAGGACTGATTTTACTG